>SDZE01000134.1 GCA_004173095.1 Bradyrhizobiaceae bacterium | reverse complement strand
CTGACGATCAAGGGCGAAAAAGCTGCCAACGAGAACGGCAAGCCCTCCGAAGTGCTCTATCGCGGCATCGCCGCCCGAGCATTCGAACGCGCCTTCCAGCTCGCCGACTTCGTGCAGGTTAAGAATGCCTCGCTCGAAAACGGCCTGCTCCATGTGGACCTCGTGCGCGAGATCCCGGAAGCAGCCAAGCCGCGCAGCATCCCGATTTCCACCAGCGCCGTCAGCGCACCGCAGGTGGTCGAGGGATCGGCCGAGAAGGTCGCCGCGTAACGGCGTCTTTGTGATGTAAAGTAAGTGTAGCTGTGTGTTGCGAGCGCCCCGGAGCAATCCGGGGCGTTTTTTATGGTCGTAGGATGCGTTGAACGTAGTGATACCCACCACTCTTCAGAATTCGGCAATGGTCATCTGCAAAATCAAAGGGCCTCGATACTTGCGTATCGAGGCCCTTTGATCTGCGAATTGTAGGTGACGGCCGCCTTATCGAGGCAGCGTGGTCGTCCCCATGAGCGCGGTGTCGATGGCGCGGGCGCAGAGGCGGCCTTCGCGGATCGCCCACACCACCAGCGACTGGCCGCGGCGCATGTCGCCGGCCGAGAACACTTTCGGCAGCGAGGTCGCGAAGTCGGTCAGGCCGGCGTGGACATTGCCGCGCTGGTCGAGCTCGACGCCGAGGGTCTTCAGCATGCCGTCGTGGACCGGATGCACGAAACCCATGGCGAGCAGAACCAGATCGGCCTTCAGCACGAACTCGCTGCCGGGGATCGGCTTGAACTTGTCATCGACGCGCACGCAATTGAGTTGCGTGACCTTGCCGTCCTTGCCCTCGAAGCTCTGGGTCAGCACCGCAAATTCGCGCTCGGCGCCTTCGGCCTGGCTCGACGATGTGCGCATTTTCAGCGGCCAGTTCGGCCAGGTCAGGCCCTTGTTTTCATGCTCCGGCGGTGCCGGCATGATTTCGAGCTGGGTCACCGACAGCGCGCCCTGACGCAGCGACGTGCCGATGCAATCCGAACCGGTATCGCCGCCGCCGATCACGATGACATGCTTGCCGGCAGCCAGGATTTCCTTGATCTCGCCAAGCGGCTCGTTGCCGACCCGGCGATTCTGTTGCGGCAGGAAATCCATCGCGAAATGAATGCCGTCCAGTTCGCGGCCGGGAATCGGCAGATCGCGGCCGTGCTCGGCGCCACCGGTCAAGGCGATCGCGTCATAGGTCCTGGCGAGTTCGACGGGATCGACGGCATTCGGCGCCGTCCCGCCCACCGGCGTGTTGTAATGGAAGATGATGCCTTCGCCGACCATTTGCTCGATGCGGCGATCGATTACGGTCTTTTCCATCTTGAAGTCGGGAATGCCGTAGCGCATCAACCCGCCGGCCTTGGCGAATTTCTCGTAGACGTGCACTTCGTGGCCGGCCCGCGCGAGCTGCTGGGCACATGCCATACCGGCCGGACCGGCGCCGATCACGGCGACCTTGCGGCCGGTCTTGTGCGCGGGCAGCTGCGGCTTCAGCCAGCCATTGTCCCAGGCCTTGTCGACGATGGCACATTCGATCGTCTTGATGGTCACCGGATTGTCGTCGATGTTCAGCGTGCACGACGCTTCGCATGGCGCCGGGCAGATGCGGCCGGTGAATTCCGGGAAATTGTTGGTCGAGTGCAGGTTGCGCGACGCTTCTTCCCAGTTGCCGTTATAGACGAGGTCGTTCCAGTCGGGGATCTGGTTGTTGACCGGGCAGCCGGGCGTACCGGGATGCACCGAGCCCGTTCCGTGACAATAAGGAATGCCGCAATTCATGCAGCGCGCGGCCTGATCGCGCGTGTCTTTTTCCGTCAGCGGAATGACGAATTCGTTGTAGTTCTTCAAACGCTCAGCGACCGGCGCATATTTGCGATCGTGACGTTCGATTTCGAGAAAACCGGTGATCTTGCCCATTTTCAGCCTGCCGCCTCTAACTCGTCTCTAAGTGCTCGTCATTGCGAGGAGCCTGTTGGCGACGAAGCAATCCAGTCTTCGCTCGTTGCTGGATTGCTTCGCTTCGCTCGCAATGACGGCGAGTATGTTGCTCGTCCGTGTCTTACGCCCCGATCGCGATCGGTGTTTCGTCGTTCACCGTTTTTGCTTTCAGCTCTTTCAGCGCGCGACGGTATTCGACCGGCATGACCTTGCGGAATTTCGGCAGCCAGGTGTCCCAGTCGGCCAGGATCATCTCGGCCTTTTTGGAGCCGGCATATCTGGCGTGACGCGAGATCAGGATGTGCAGCCGCTCGATGTCCGACTCCAGCAGATTGGCGAACACATCGACCTTGCCATGGGCCTCGAGATCGCCGCCGCGATGATAGGCGCTCTCGGCCACCATCTGCTCGGACAGAACGGGCTCGAGTTCGACCATCGCCATGTTGCACAGCTTCTCGAAATCGCCGTCCTCATCCAGAACGTAAGCGATGCCGCCCGACATACCGGCTGCGAAGTTGCGACCGGTCTTGCCGAGCACCACGACGATGCCGCCGGTCATGTATTCGCAGCAGTGATCGCCAGCGCCTTCGACAACCGCGACCGCACCGGAATTACGCACGGCGAAACGTTCGCCGGCGACGCCACGGAAGTAGCATTCGCCCTCGATGGCGCCATACATCACGGTGTTGCCGACGATGATCGACTCTTCCGGCACGATCGAGGAATGCGCGGGTGGGCGCACGATGATCTTGCCGCCCGACAGGCCCTTGCCGACATAGTCGTTGGCTTCGCCTTCGAGATCGAAAGTGATGCCATTGCACAGCCAGGCGCCGAAGGCCTGACCGGCGGTGCCCTTGAGCGACACCTTGATCGTATCTTCCGGCAACCCGGCATGGCCATAGATCTTGGCCACCGCGCCCGACAGCATGGCGCCGGTCGAACGGTTGGTGGAGTTGATCTTGGCATCGAACTTCACCGGCGCACCGCGGTCGAGAGCCGGCTGCGCCTGGGCGATGAGTTCGCGGTCCAGCACCTTTTCCAGATGATGGTTCTGGGTTTCCGAATGATAGATCTTCTGGCCGGGCAGTTCGGGCTGGCGCACGAACAGCTTGGAGAAGTCGAGACCCTTGGCCTTCCAGTGCGAAACGAGCGCGCTCTGGTCGAGCATCTGCACCTGGCCGACCATCTCGCTGAACGTGCGATAGCCGAGCTGCGCCATCATCTCGCGGACTTCCTCGGCAACGAAGAAGAAGTAGTTGATGACATGCTCGGGCTGGCCGGTGAAGCGCTTGCGCAGCACAGGATCCTGGGTGGCGACACCGACCGGGCAGGTGTTGAGATGGCACTTGCGCATCATGATGCAGCCGGCGGCGATCAGAGGCGCAGTGGCGAAGCCGAATTCGTCGGCGCCGAGCAGCGCGCCGATGACGACGTCGCGGCCGGTGCGGAAGCCACCGTCGACCTGGACGACGATGCGCGAGCGCAGCCGTTCACGCACCAGCGTCTGGTGGGTTTCGGCCAAGCCGATTTCCCACGGCGAACCCGCATGCTTGATCGAGGTCAGCGGCGACGCGCCGGTGCCGCCTTCGAAACCGGCGATGGTGACGTGGTCGGCGCGGGCCTTGGCGACACCTGCAGCCACCGTGCCGACGCCGATTTCCGACACCAGCTTGACCGACACCTGGCCCGCCGGATTGACGTTCTTCAGGTCATAGATCAGCTGCGCGATGTCTTCGATCGAATAGATATCGTGATGCGGCGGCGGCGAGATCAGGCCGACGCCCGGGGTCGAGTGACGTACGGCGGCAATCGTCGCATCGACCTTGTGGCCGGGCAACTGACCGCCTTCGCCGGGCTTCGCACCCTGCGCCATCTTGATCTGCATCATGTCCGAATTGACGAGATATTCCGTCGTCACGCCGAAGCGGCCGGACGCGATCTGCTTGATCGCCGAGCGCATCGAGTCGCCATTCGGCATCGGCTTGAAGCGATCTGACTCCTCGCCGCCTTCACCGGTGTTCGACTTGCCGCCGATCCGGTTCATGGCGATGGCGAGCGTGGTATGCGCCTCGCGCGAAATCGAGCCGTAGGACATGGCGCCGGTGGCGAAACGCTTGACGATGTCGGCGGCCGATTCGACTTCCTCGATCGGCACCGGCTTGCGCTTCTCGTCCTCGGCGGTCTTGATCCGGAACAGGCCGCGCAACGTCAGCAGGCGCTCGGCCTGGTCGTTGAGCATCTTGGCGAAAGCGCGATAGCGCTCCTGCGAATTGCCGCGTGCGGCATGCTGCAGCGTCGCCACGGTTTCCGCGGTCCAGGCATGGTCTTCGCCACGGCTGCGATAGGCGTATTCACCGCCGATATCGAGCGAGTTCTTGTAGATCTCGATCTCGCCAAACGCCTCATTGTGGCGGCGCACGGTTTCTTCGGCGATCTCCGGCAGGCCGACGCCCTCGATCTGACCGTGGGTGCCGGTGAAGTATTTGGCGATGAATTCCGAACGCAGGCCGACCGCGTCGAAGATCTGCGCGCCGCAATAGGACTGGTAGGTGGAGATGCCCATCTTGGACATGACCTTCAGCAGGCCCTTGCCGATCGACTTGATGTAGCGCTTGACGATTTCATAGTCGTCGAGCTTGACCGGCAGCTTGTCCTTCATCGCGATGATGGACTCGAAGGCCAGATAGGGGTTGATCGCTTCGGCGCCGTAACCGGCGAGACAGGCGAAGTGATGCACTTCGCGCGGTTCACCGGACTCGACGACCAGGCCCACCGAGGTGCGCAGGCCGGTGCGGATCAGGTGATGATGCACGGCGGCGCAGGCCAGCAGCGCCGGAATCGGGATGCGATCGGAGCCGGCCACACGGTCCGACAGGATGATGATGTTGACGCCCTCGCGCACCGCGCCTTCCGCACGCGCGCACAGTTCGTCAAGCACCTGCTCCATGCCCGCCGCGCCGAGCCCGGCATGGAAGGTGGTGTCGAGGGTGCGCGAGACGAAATGCGACTCGGCGACGTCGGTGATCGAGCGGATCTTTTCGAGATCCTGATCGGTCAGAATCGGCTGCCGCACTTCAAGGCGCTTGGTGGTGGCGGCGCCCTGCAGGTCGAACAGGTTCGGCCGCGGTCCGATGATCGAGACCAGGCTCATCACCAGTTCTTCGCGGATCGGATCGATCGGCGGGTTGGTGACCTGCGCGAAGTTCTGCTTGAAATAGGTGTAGAGCGGCTTCGGCTTGTTCGACAGCGCCGAGATCGGCGTGTCGGTGCCCATCGAACCCGCGGCTTCCTCGCCCTGCGACGCCATCGGCGTCATCAGGATGGTGATGTCTTCCTGGGTGTAGCCGAAGGCCTGCTGGCGCGCGAGCAACGGCAGGTTCGAGCGCTGGCCCGTCGATGGCGCGTCGGGCAACTGCTCGAGGCGCATCTGGGTGTTCTTCAGCCACTGCTCGTAGGGGTGGCTGGCGGCGAGTTCTGCCTTGATCTCCGAGTCCGGGATCAGGCGGCCCTGTTCCAGATCGACCAGAAGCATCTTGCCGGGCTGCAAGCGCCACTTGGTGATGATGTCTTCTTCCGGAATCGCCAGCACGCCCATTTCGGACGCCATCACGATGCGATCGTCCTTGGTGACGAGATATCGCGCCGGCCGCAATCCGTTGCGATCGAGCGTCGCGCCGATCTGGCGGCCGTCGGTGAAGGCCAGCGCAGCAGGGCCGTCCCACGGCTCCATCAGCGCCGCGTGATATTCGTAGAAGGCGCGGCGCTGCTCATCCATCAGCGGGTTGCCGGCCCACGCTTCCGGAATCATCATCATGACCGCGTGCGACAGCGAGTAACCGCCCTGCACCAGGAATTCGAGCGCGTTGTCGAAGCACGCGGTGTCGGACTGGCCTTCATAGGAGATCGGCCACAGTCGGCTCATATCCTTGCCGAACAGCTCGGATTCCACGGAAGCCTGGCGCGCCGCCATCCAGTTGTTATTGCCGCGCAAAGTGTTGATTTCGCCGTTATGCGCGACCATGCGGAACGGATGCGCCAGCGACCAGGTCGGGAAGGTGTTGGTCGAGAAACGCTGATGCACCAGCGCCAGCGCGGACTCGAAATCCTCTTCATGCAGATCGGCATAATAGCTGCCGAGCTGATCGGCCAGGAACATGCCCTTATAGATGATCGTCCGGCACGACAGCGAGCAGGCGTAATAGCCCGACAGGCCGCGCTCGCGACGCGAGTAGATTGCGTGCGAGATCTGCTTGCGCAGGATGTAGAGACGGCGCTCGAAATCGTCGGCATCGACGACCTTGGCTTTGCCGATGCCGATGAAGACCTGCATGTTGGCAGGCTCGGTCGGCTTCACGCTTTCGCCCAGCGAGGAATTGTCGGTCGGCACGTCGCGCCAGCCGAGCAGCTTGAGCCCCTCGGCCTTGATCTGATCGGCGATGATGCCCTGAAGAACCTTCCGCCACGGCACATCGCGCGGCATGAACAGCGCGCCGACGGCGTATTGGCCGGGTTCTGGCAGGTCGAAGCCGAGTTCGCCGGCTTTGCGGCTGAAGAACTTGTGCGGAATCTGCACCAGAATGCCGGCGCCGTCGCCAAAGCGCGGATCTGCGCCGGTGGCGCCGCGGTGCTCGAGATTGCACAGGATATTGATGGCGTCGGAAACGATCTGATGCGACTTCGCACCCTTGATATTGGCGATGAAGCCCACGCCGCAGGCGTCGCTCTCGCGCGACGGATCGTACAGACCCAGCGCCGGCGGACGATAGGTGTGCAGCTCCAGCTTGGCGGCGGGATCTTCGAGCGAGATGTCTTTCACGTGAGCCGATTTGATAGCCGGGGCCGCCGTCAGCATGCCGGTTTCGATCAATTGGCGCTCGTGCTCTGATCCGCTCATCTTCGTCCTCTCAACCCCAGTCGGGGTTCTGCCACCCTTGTCGGCGCACCTTTGACGCTCGCGGAACCCGTGTCGGGATACCGCTCGCGCATCTGGCGAGCCTCGTTTTCAGAATTCAGACTGCGGGGTCGCCAACCGTGGCCGGTGGCGATCCTTGGTCTTGCCTTAATCAGCCGCTCCAAAACCAGAGCGCCTGCTTTCGTTGCAGACCCGATCCGGGTTCTGCCACAAAAAATTGCGACAGTGATGCTGTCCTAACCATCACCTTGCCAAATTTTGGTCTAGCACACAAGCGCGCGGGAGTCCGCCGCCGCGATGCAACAGCGCATGACAATTCGGCCGTCGTTTTCTTTGCACAGGCGCGAATATCGCGCACGAAGGCGCCGCGATGCGGCCCTTCGGTTGCCGAAATCTCCGCAGATGTTGCGGCCGTCGGTGGCGCCGGAAGCGAGACCAGTTCCGCGCGCTCGCAGACGGCAGAGCGGATCAGTAACGGCCTTCTCCGGGCGCGGGGGCGTCGAGGGAGCAAAAGATGAAATTCACAGTGGGATGCATGACCGCGGTCGGCCTCATGCTGGCAAGTACTGCACAGGCTCAGGTGTTGCCACCGATGCGGGGTGACGCGGTTCAGATCTCGGATGTCGAGGACGCCGGCCCCTACGCCGCGATGCCGCCACGCTATCGTGAACCCGGGCCGTCTTACAGCGACGGTCCGCGCGACGGCTATGGCTATGCGCCCGCGATCGTGCCGCCGCAGGAAATCCACGCCATTTTGCGCGAGGCGGGTTTCTCACCGCTCGGCGCTTTGCAGCAGCGCGGGCCGGTCTACACGGTCGCCGCGGTCGACCGTCGCGGCGACGACGGACGCATGGTGATCGACGCCCGCAGCGGCCGAATCCTGCGTTTCACGCCGGCCTATCAGATGGGCGACCGCATCCATCCGGACACCGTCGCGCGCTACGGCTCACCATCCGCCTCACCGGAACTGCCGCAATATCGTCGACCGCCCTTCGATGCCAACACTGTCGGTAACGCGCCCTCGGCGGCGGCGGCGCCGCCTGCCCAGCAGAAAGTGGCAAGCCGTACGGCAACCGTTCCGCTGCCAAAGCCGCCGCCCGTGCGTGCCGTGGCGACGCCGGCAAAGCCTGTTGCGGTAGAGAAGCCGCCGGTGATCGACAAGCCTATCGCGGAGAAGCCGGCTGAACCTGTTGCCGCGCCGCCCCCCGCCCCGGTGCAGCAGTCTGCCGTGACGCAGCCGGCGCCGACTGACACCAAGCCGGCGGAACCAGCCGTTGCGGCTCCGACGACACAAGCCGAGAAATCCGAAACGCCGCCGACAGTGGCTCCGCCACCGACCGAAGCGAAGCCGGAGCCCCCTGCGCCGACGGGTGACAAGCCCGTGGTGCAGGGACTGGAGTAGCCCCTGCGTTATGTGCCCTAGCCAATGGCTTCCCTCCCCGGAGCTCAGCGAATAGGGAGGGTCCGCCGACAGGCGGGGGTGGGGTTTATCCGCATGTGACGTCTCATCTTGTTGAGACACCCCGCCCAGCCAAGCGACGCCGGGGAGCGATCAGACGCTCTTCTCCACCTTGGCCAGTGGCGCGCGAAACGTCGCCCTGAAGCCCGAAGCGTCATAGCTTTTCGTGACGCCGCCACTTCCGGCGATGCCGAGATCGATCAAGCGCGTACCCAGGCCCTTGCGCGACGGTGTCTCGACCGCGGGACCGCCGGTCTCGACCCAGTTGAAGACAAGCACGCCATATTCGATTGTCCACGATACCTCGACCTCACCGCTGCTGCCGCCCAGCGCACCATACTTCACCGCATTGGTGGCAAGCTCGTGCAGCAGCATCGACAGCGACAACGCCGCCTTCGGATCGAGCGCGATGTCCGGTCCGTCCAGCTTCACGCGTGCCTTGTCTGCATGCGCCGCCAGCACACCTGAAATCACGGCGCGCAAACCTGCCGATGACCAGCTCTGTCCTTGCAGGATCTTGTGAGCACGGCTGAGGGCGTCAAGGCGCCGCTCGAACGCCTCGACGGCGTCGCGATCCTTGACGCCGCGTAGTGTCTGCATCGCCATGGCCTGCACCAGCGCCATCGCATTGTTCATGCGATGGCCAAGCTCGGTATTGACGAGTTGAAGCTGCTGTTCGGTGCTGCGGCGTACGGTGACGTCGTTGAAAAGAACGGCGACCTGATGCGCCTCGGTTGGGCCGATACGAAAAGCATGAACCTCGTACCAGCGATCGCCGAGTTGTTCGGCGCGCTGCTCGAATCGCACCGGCTGGCCGGTCAACGCGACCTTGCCGTAAATGTCGAACCAGTGCTGCTCATGGTTTGGCGCAAGCTCTCGCATCCGTTTGCCGACGGCATCCTGCAGTCCGGTCTGACTTTCGAAGGCGGCATTGACCTCGATAAATGTGTAATCGGTCGGTGTGCCCTGCGCATCGAAGGCAAGCTCGATCACGCAAAAACCGACATCCAGCGAATTGAACAGCGTGTAATAACGCGCCTCCATCTCTACATCGCGATCGGGAGCAGCAATCGCCGCCGCTGCTTGATCCCGCTTCTGCTCGTAAGCGCGGACCAGATCGCGTCGCAGTTCGAACTGGGACATCACCTGCCGCGCCAACGCTTCCAGCGCCGCGAGCTGATCGGGCCGAAGCCCGCCCGGCCGCGGCACGATATCGATCACGCAGACTGTACCGATCGCCACGCCTTCCGCCGCAATCAGCGGAGCGCCGGCATAGAAGCGCAGATGCGGCGCCCCGGTGACGTGAGGGTTGGTCATGGTGCGCGCGTCGCATGTCAGGTCGGGGATATTGAGGGTTTCGGGCACCGCGAGTGCATGTGCGCAGACCGAATGCTCGATCGGCGTCTCGCAGATGTCGAGGCCGGACACCGCCTTGAACCATTGCCGCTGGGAATCGACGAGATTGATCAGCGCGACCGGCGTCCCGCAGATCTGGCGCGCCAACATGACGATGTCGTCGAATTCGGATTCTGGTCCGGTATCGAGCATCTGATAGCTGTGCAGCACCGCAAGGCGTTGCGGATCGGCGGCTGCGGCGGGTGTTTGGTCGCTACTCGCCGGATCAACACGCAACCTTGAAACCCCTCCATCGACCCGGAACGCATGTTCGTTTGCGTTCACTTCATCGATTTCTATGCGCGATCTCAATCGGTTCGTGCAAGAGGCGCGACATTTTTAATGCTACTGTTTTGACCGGCCTTCGGCTCGTTACCGAACCGTTAATCTTCGCTTTACGGCGCTTTAAACCGCGCCCGTTACCCTGCCGGCAACGGAGTGGTGTTCAAGTATGGCGTGGGGCAAGAAAAAGGGCGGCGGGCGCAAGGAGCCAACATTCGGCATCTCTGCTGCCCTATCCGATTTGCGCCTGTCTGCCGACGATCGGGTGCCCGGCGGCGAGGAGCGGCCGAAGAAGGCCCCAAAGCGCGACGGCGGCGGCAGCGATAAGCCACGCAAGGCCCGCACCGCCAGCAAGGCGCGCGGCAAGAGCCGCGGCGGATTTTCCCGCAGCCTGAAGCGGATGTTTTACTGGACCGCCGTGCTCGGCCTGTGGGCTGCGATCGCCATCGGCGGCGTCATCGTCTATGTCGGCGCGCATCTGCCGCCGATCCAGTCGCTGGAAATCCCGAAACGGCCTCCGACCATTCAGATTGTCGGCATGGACGGCACCGTGCTGACGACCCGCGGCGAACAGGCCGGCGACAATGTATCGCTGAAGGACCTGCCGCCCTATCTGCCGAAGGCCTTCATCGCCATCGAGGACCGCCGCTTCTATTCGCATTGGGGTGTCGATCCGATCGGCATCGCCCGCGCCGCTGCGGCCAACCTGATGCATCGCGGCGTGTCGCAGGGCGGCTCGACCCTGACCCAGCAGTTGGCCAAGAACCTGTTCCTGACACAGGAGCGCACCATGCAGCGCAAGCTGCAGGAGGTGGAACTGGCGTTCTGGCTGGAGCGCAAGCACTCGAAGAACCAGATCCTCGAGCTCTATCTCAACCGCGTCTATTTCGGCTCCGGCGCCTATGGTGTCGAAGCGGCCGCGCAGAAATATTTCGGCAAGAGCGCCAAGAATGTCACCGTAGCCGAAGCCGCGATGCTCGCCGGCCTCGTCAAATCGCCGTCGCGCCTGGCACCGAACCGCAATCCAGAAGGCGCCGAAGCCCGAGCCAAGATCGTGCTGGCGGCGATGCAGGATGCCGAGTTCATCACGGCGGCCCAGGCCAGGGGCTCGGCCGGCGTACCGCAATACAATGTGAAACCGGTCGGCGCCGGGACCGTGAATTATGTCGCCGACTGGATCGGCGAAGTGCTCGATGATCTGGTCGGCCAGGTCGATGAGAGCATCGTGGTGGAAACCACGATCGATCCGAAGCTGCAGAGCACCGCCGAAGCAGCGATCATCGATGAACTCGCCGCCAAGAGCGTCAAGTTCAACGTGACGCAGGGTGCGCTGGTGGCGATGACGCCGCAGGGTGCAGTGCGCGCGATGGTCGGCGGCCGCAACTATGCCGACAGCCAGTTCAACCGCGCCGTCACCGCCAAGCGACAGCCCGGATCGAGCTTCAAGCCCTTCGTCTATCTCACTGCGATCGAATCCGGCATGACCCCGGAGACGATCCGCCAGGACTCGCCCATCGACATCAAGGGATGGAAGCCGGAGAACTACACCCACGAATATTTTGGCTCGGTGACGCTGACCCAGGCGCTGTCGATGTCGTTGAACACGGTCGCCGTCCGTCTCGGCCTGGAGGTCAGCCCGGCCAGCGTGGTGCGCACGGCGCATCGCATGGGCATCTCCTCGAAACTCGAGGCCAATGCCTCGATCGCGCTAGGCACCTCCGAAGTGTCGATGATGGAGCTGGTCGGCGCCTACACCCCGTTCGCCAATGGCGGCTATGGCACGACGCCTTATGTGGTGACGCGGATTCGCACCGTCGAAGGCAAGAAGACGCTGTATGTTCGCCGTAACGACGCGCCGAGCGCTGTGATCGATGCGCGCGCCGTCGCCGCCATGAACACGATGATGCAGCAGACCATCCTCACCGGCAGCGCCAAGAAGGCCGAACTGCCCGGCTGGTTCGCCGCCGGCAAAACCGGCACCAGCCAGGATTTCCGTGACGCCTGGTTCATCGGCTACACCTCGCAGCTGGTGACCGGCGTCTGGCTCGGCAATGACGACAACACACCGACCAAGAAGGCCACCGGCGGCGGCTTGCCGGTGGAGATCTGGTCGCGCTTCATGAAGGTGGCGCATCAGGGTCTGCAGCCGGAACCGGTGCCCGGCCTTGCGCCGTCGAGCGCCTTCAGCACCAATCCGATCGGCCAGGCGCTGTCGCAATTGCTACCGGGCGTGAATCCCGGACAGCCGCAGCAGCCACCGCCGCCGCTTCCACCGTCGCAACCGCCCGAGCGCGGCTACGTGCCGAGCGCGCCGGTGTATAATGGCTATCGCGCCCAGCCCAATGACGCGCCGCCGACACCGGCGAACTATCCCGCGCAACAGCGCCAGCGACCGCAACAGCAGAATGTGCGGCCGGAAGCGGCGAGCGGGATCGATGGATGGTTGTCGGAGCGGTTGTTCGGGCGATAAGGGCGGCAGCAAGAATCGCTTCCCCTGCATCAATCCCTCATCCTGAGGAGCGCGCTCTTTGCGCGCGTCTCGAAGGATGGATGCAATCACCGACACCCGGCCACCTCATGGTTCGAGACGCGCGCAAGGGCGCGCTCCTCACCATGAGGACGGAGAACAATCGACGTCGCTACTCGCTCACGCCGAAGCGATGCAGGTCGTTGCCATGGGTATCGAGCCAGGTCTTGGCGCGTTCCGTGGCTGGGCAGATCCGCCCCACCACGCGCCAGAATTTGGCCGAATGGTTCATCTCCACCAGATGCGCCACTTCATGAGCGGCGAGATAATCCAGCACGTAAGGCGGCGCCAGGATCAGGCGCCATGAGAACGACAGCGACCCTTCCGTCGTACACGAGCCCCAGCGGCTCGACTGGTCGCGGATCGATATGCGCTTCACCTTGACGTTCAGCTGCGCCGCATATTTGGCCGATGCCTTTGCAAGATCCGTCTTGGCCTCACGCTTGAGGAAATCGTGGATACGTCGATCGATGTGGTCGACATCGCCGGCGACACAGATAATCTTCTCACCGCTGTCGCGGATCTCGGTCCAGACGGTTCCGCGTCCGGCGCGATGCACGATCTTATGATCGGTGCCCCGCAGCGGCACGATGGTGCCGTGCTGGAATGGTGCCGCCTTCGGCAGGCGGCCGAGACGTGCAGCGATCCACGCACCATGACGTTGCGCGAAGTCCTTCGCGTCGATCAAGGTGCCGCGCGGAGGCATCGTGAGAATGGCTTCGCGGTCGCTTGGATGAATCCTGAGTGTATAGCGTGTCGCCCGCCGATGTCGGCGCAGCCGAATGGCGAAGATTTGCGAGCCGTGTTTGACCGCAATGGTGTCGGGCTCGGTGGGACGGCGATAAAGTAGTGCGCGAAAGGCCATGTCAGGAGTTCCGGTCGTCAGGAGTTCGACCGGAGACTGCCATAACCGCCGCCATGAGAACGGCTCGGCGCAAAAACAAATCATTTGCCCAAGATAAGGGGTCTCGGCATGATTTGTCCCCTACGGAATGTAGCCGGGAACACGAATCCGGATTCAGAATTAAGCCCAAGAATCGAGGCTAAGAATGAATCGCGCATCACGTATTCGCGATAGGCGAAAATTCCGTTTTACCACTCATTTTCAAGGGTTTAGCCGGATCCACGATGCAACTGTGCGATCGTCAATCGTCAGTTTCGACATCACGATCGCATCGTCGCGCGTGGTGCACGACGATGCGAGATGATCACTCGGCAGCAGCACGTCGATGCGCATGCGCTGCATTGGCGTGGAAGTCGCAGATGCGCGGCACGATCTCCGATTTGAATCGCGAGCCGTTGAACACACCGTAATGACCGACGCCTGGCTGCACATAATGCACGCGACGATCATCGGGGATCGAACTGCACAAACCGTGCGTCGCTTCGGTTTGTCCGAGACCCGAGATGTCGTCCTTCTCGCCTTCGACCGTCATCAGCGCGACGTTGACGATCTTCGACGGCTCCACGAGTTTGCCGCGATGGGTCATCTCGCCCTTCGGCAGCGCGTGTTTGACGAACACGGTTTCGACCGTCTGCAGGTAATACTCGGCGGTCAGATCCATCACTGCGAGATATTCGTCGTAGAATTCGCGATGCTTGTCGGCGAGATCGCCGTCGCCCTGCACCAGATGCTCGAACAGCTTCTTGTGCGCCTCCATGTGGCGATCGCGGTTCATGCTGATGAAGCCGGTGAGTTGCAGGAAGCCCGGATAGACGTCGCGCATCACGCCCGGATGCGGGAACGGCACTTTGGTGATGACGTGGTTGCGGAACCAGTCGATGCCCTTCTCGGCCGCGAGATTGTTCACGGCGGTCGGATTGCGGCGGGTATCGATCGGCCCGCCCATCAGCGTCATCGAGATCGGCGCGAACGGGTCCTGCGCCGCTTCCATCACCGAGACGGCCGCGAGCACCGGCACGGCCGGCTGGCACACGGCCAGCACATGAACGTCGCCGCCCAGCATGTGGAGCATCTCGATGACATAATCGATGTAATCATCGAGATCGAAGCGGCCGGCGGCGACCGGCACCTGTCGCGCATCGGTCCAGTCGGTAATGTAGACGTCATGCGTCGGCAGGAAGGCCTCCACGGTGCCGCGCAGCAGCGTCGCGTAGTGGCCAGACATCGGCGCCACGATCAGCACGCGCGGCTGCGGCGCGCGCAGCGGGCGCGGATGCTGGCGATCGAAATACAGCAGGCGGCAGAACGGTTTTTCCCAGACGGTGCGAATCTCGATAGGGGTGCGAACGCCGTTCACCTCGGTATCGTGCAGGCCCCATTCAGGCTTGCCGTAGCGTCGCGTGGTGCGTTCGAACAATTCGCAGCCGGCGGTGACCTGCTTGGCGAAATCCGTCTGCGCCAACGGATTGAACGGATTCTGTAGCATCATCTTGGTGGCGTCGGTCATCGCCCGCGCCGGGCCGAGCGACGCATAGGCCATCTCGTACATCCAGTACATCGGGGCCGTGAGTGCGGGGCTCGTGTCAGACGCTGGTGGCCTGCCAAATTCACCTATCGGCATTTGTCCTCACATCCGTTGCAACACGTGGTTCACGCGTCGACTGATCCAAAAGCCGGCAGCCCTGTC
>SDZE01000285.1 GCA_004173095.1 Bradyrhizobiaceae bacterium | reverse complement strand
GGCGAGCGCGTCTGGCGCATGCCGCTGGGGCCCGATTACGACAAGCTGATCGATTCGCAATTCGCCGACATGAAGAACACCGGCGGTCGCTATGGCGGGTCGATCACCGCCGCCCAGTTCCTGCAGCGTTTCGTCGATGACATTCCGTGGGCGCATCTCGATATTGCCGGCACCGCCATGGGCGCGCCGAAGACCGAGATCAATCAGAGCTGGGGATCCGGCTACGGCGTGCGCCTGCTCGATCGGCTGGTCGCGGATTATTACGAGGGCAAGAAGTAGTCGGGGATGACCGAGGTTCTGTTCTACCATTTGCAGAACATGGCACTGGAAAACGTGCTGCCGCCACTGCTCGAGAAATCTCTGGAGCGCGGCTGGCGGTGCGTGGTGCAGTCCAGCTCGGAAGAGCGTGCCGATGCGCTCGATGCGCATCTGTGGACCTATCGTGATGATTCGTTTCTACCGCATGCCACCTGGCGCGCGGCAGATGCCGCGGTGCAGCCGATCCTGCTGGTCACGGAAGACAGCAATCCGAACGCTGCACAGGTGCGGTTCCTGGTCGATAACGCGCCATTGCCGGCCGACACGGGCGGTTATGAGCGCATGGTACTCGTCTTCAATGGCGATGATGATGAAGCCCTGACGGCGGCGCGGGCCGCCTGGACCGATTGCAAGGCACGCGGATTGGCCGCGACTTACTGGCAGGCCGACGAGCGCGGGCGCTGGCAGAAGCGGAATTAGCGCTTAACCGTATTTGATGCTATTTGCGCTTTTCGAGAGCACTGACCGATCGAATGTCACGGTCACGCCGCAAACCAATGATGAGACGGGCGCATCGTCGCCGTGTGGGATAGCGCTGATCGTGTACAACAAGATGCTTCATCGAACGGGTTTGGCCGTACTCATCATGGCACCGCTGCTTGGCGGCTGTTCCGGCATGGGAGCGGGCGATATGTTCAAATCCGACCTGCTGTCCAAGGACGCCGACTGGTTTTCCCGATCGGGCCGCACGATCATCAAGAACGTTTCGATCGAAACCCCGCCGCTGACGCCGGATACGGCGGTGGCGCCGCAGGATCTGATCAGCGCCGATGGCGCATGCCCGGGAATGGCGCCGCGCGATGCCAGTGCGCTCGCGGATGGTGCAGCCGGCGTGGCTCCCGCATCCGGGGTCGTGGCGCTTGGCCACACCGAATGCGACGTCGTCCGTGGCGCCGGCGCGCCCGACAGCGTCAATATCGGTGGCAATCCGCGCGGTGACCGTGTCACCACGCTCACTTATCTGCGCGGTCCGCGTGCGGGTATCTACACTTTCACCGCCGGCCGCCTGACGGTCGTCGAAGGAACCCCGGCACCGCCGCCGCAGCCGACCCGCGCGGCCAAGAAGCGACGCGCCGGTTAGTTTTTGGCGCGAGGGTGATACCATCGCTGCCGTAAGCAACGATGGGTCTAGGCGCTATCCGCGTCTTCGAGCAGGGCACTGGCGGATAGCCATTGCTCCTCAGCACGAGCCAGAGCATCGGCCGCAGCGGCACGCGCTTTGGTGAGTTGAGCGGCCTGCTTCGGATCGCGCGTGAAAATGTCGGGCAGAGTCAGCGCGGCATCGATTTTTTCGATGATGCCTGTGATACGCGCCATTTCGGTTTCGGCTTCCGCCACCTGCTGCCTTGGCGAACTCCGTTTCTCTTTCGCGCGCGCGGGCTTGTCCTCGGTCGCGGCGGCGCGTTCACGCGCCGGCGTGCGTGGGTCGCGGATTTGCATGACCTGCTTGCGATAGTCTTCGAGATCGCCGTCGAAACTGGTGACCGTCTTGTTCGCCACCACCCAGAGCTGATCGGCGCAGGCTTCGATCAGGTAGCGGTCATGCGACACCATGATCACGGCGCCGGGGAATTCGTTGATGGCTTCCGCGAGCATGGCGCGGCTGTCGATGTCGAGATGGTTGGTCGGCTCGTCGAGGATGATCATGTTCGGGCCGTAGAAGGTAGCGAGGCCCAGCAGCAGCCGCGCCTTCTCGCCACCGGACAGGCTCCTCACGACCGTATCGGCGGCCTTGCCGGAGAAGCCGATATTGCCGGCACGCGCGCGGACCTTGGATTCCGGCGCTTCCGGCATCAGCTTGCGGATGTGATCGTAGACCGAGGCCTCCATCACCAGTTCATCGACCTGATGCTGGGCAAAATAGGCGACCGACAGTTTTTCAGCGCGCGTGACGGCACCGGAGAACGGCTGCAGCTTGTTCGCGATCAGCTTCACCAGCGTCGATTTGCCATTGCCATTGGAGCCCAGCAGGGCGATGCGGTCTTCGGTATCGACGCGCAAGGTCACCTTGTTGAGCACCGGCTTGCCGGGCTCGTAGCCGACCGAGACATTGTCCAGCGCAAGGATCGGAGGCGATAGAATTTTCTCCGGCGCGGGAAAGCGGATCTCGCGGACATCGTCGCTGACGATGGCCGAGATCGGCTTCATGCGTTCCAGCATCTTGACGCGCGACTGCGCCTGGCGGGCCTTCGAGGCCTTGGCTTTGAAGCGATCGACGAAGTCCTGCAGCCGCTTGCGTTCGGCTTCCTGGCGCTGGAAATTCTTGGCGTGCAGCGCCTCCTTGTTGGCGCGGAATTCCTCGTAATTGGAATAGGTGCCGCGATAGTGCACCAGCTTGCCGCGATCCAGATGCAGGATCTCATTGACGGAAACGTCGAGCAGGTCGCGGTCATGGCTGATGACGATCACAGCGCGCGGGTAGTTGGCCAGATGGTCTTCCAGCCACAATGTGCCTTCGAGATCGAGATAGTTGGTGGGCTCGTCGAGCAGCAGCAGGTCGGGCGCCGCGAACAGCGTCGCTGCCAGCGCCACGCGCATGCGCCAGCCGCCGGAGAATTCGGAGCACGACCGCAATTGGTCCTGCGCCGGAAAACCGAGTCCGCTCAGAATGGCCGCTGCCCGAGCCGGCGCCGAATGCGCGTCGATATCGACGAGGCGGGTCTGGATGTCGGCGATGCGATTGGGGTCCGTGGCGGTCTCCGCTTCCGCGAGCAAAGCGTGGCGCTCCACATCGGCTTTGAGCACGACCGTGATCAGGCTCTCCGGGCCATCTGGCGCTTCCTGTGCCAGGCTACCGATACGCCAGCGCGGCGGCATGGAAATACTCCCGCCCTCTAGCGACAGGTCTCCACGGATTGCATGAAACAGTGTGGATTTGCCGACGCCGTTGCGGCCCACAAAGCCGACGCGCGCGGTCGGGCCGATCTGAACCGTGCTTTGGTCAATCAGAAGCCGGCCGGCAATGCGGACGGTAATGTCGGTGAAGGAAAGCATGCGGCCTTGTCACCGCTCCGGCTACCAAAGGCAACCGGTATTCTACGGCTAACGCGCGTCCTCTTCGTCACGTTCCCGTAGCTGGCTCATGAGAGACTGCAGGTGAGAGGGAAGGGCATCGTCTAGGCCCATGTCCCGACGCAATCGCTCGCCAACGGCGTTCCGTATCGCTGAAGCCGTATG
>SDZE01000149.1 GCA_004173095.1 Bradyrhizobiaceae bacterium | reverse complement strand
AGCAGAGCATCCGCGTCAACGCGATCGCGCTGGGCGTCATTGAGACTGACATGTCCAGTTTCGCAAAGAGTGTGCAGGGCAGGGCGTTCGTCCTTGGCATTCAGGCGATCAAACGGATCTAGCAGCCGGACGATGTTACGCCGGTCGCAGCGTTCCTCGATTGGGACGATGCGCGATGGATTACGGGCATGACGATAGCCGTCGATGGCGGATCCAAACTCTAGCTCGCTCGAAAGGACAACGATCTTGAAACCCGAAAATCTGAGACTGTATCAATCAAACGCGTCGCCGATCTCCGCGTCGTGTCCGGATCTACCTGGCCGAAACGGGAGTTTGCGTGGCCTAGGCGCGCGTCGATCTCGGTGCAAAATAAAAATTTGCGATGCATATGCCGCGATCAATTCACGCGCACGGTGCCTGCGCTGATCCTCGGGGCCGGCACGACCATCGGAGAAGTTCCGGCGATTTGACGGTATCTTCTTCGCCGTTCCATAACAGCCGAGCCGCGAACGGCCAGTGTTGGCGTAAATCGGGCGCTGTTAGCTTGGTGCTGCGGTGTGGCCGTAGCGAATTCGGCGACCAAGAAATCCCTGATCGCCATTCGACATCCCCTCCACTGCGATTTTGTTTCCCTGTTCGTTAGCTTAGGGAATTTACTGGTTTTCATCGGTGCAATAACGGCCAATTGCGCAGTCGAGTCGAACGGGTCGGCTAAATTGTCAAAAATCCCTGTAAAATACCTGGTTTGCTGCAAACCGGCCCGGAGACAGGTGCGAATAGCATTCCCGCCCCAGCCAGGCAGTCCAGGCGTTTAGCCAGATTGCCCGGTTTGATGAGTAAGGCCGGTATTTGGCCGGCTTGCGGGCTTTCAGGAAAGTCTCTGGGGTTACCGCTCCTGGCGCAAAGCGGCCGACAGTCAAATTCGTTCGCTATTCAGAATACAGCATGGTCCCCGCGCTCGGGCGCTTTGGCGCCGTTCAAAACCGACCGATAAAAATCGAACAATGTCTCTGATCCTGTCGAGGGCGTGCCAGCGGCATCGTAAAGTCCGGTCTCAGAATCCAGCACCAGCATCGACTCGGTGGCGTAATAGCGGCCGATCCGCGCCAGCTCGGCCTTGGCGGCGAGCAAAGGCACCATGCGGCCAAGCCCTGCGAGGCCACCGATGACGGCGTCGAGCAAGGCCACCGGCACGTATCTGAATTTGGGTGTGCGACCCAGCAGAGCGAACAAGGCCTCGCCCTGTTGACGCGGCGTAATCGCCTCGCCTGGTCCACCGATCGGCAGGATCCTATCCCATCGGCTCTCATGCTCCAGGCAGCCTGCGAGGTAGTCGGCCAGATCGCTGTCGCTGATCGGCTTGCACGCCGTCAGCGTCCCGTCACCGAACACGAGAAAAGGTCGGCCGCGCTGAACGCGCTCGATCTGGCCCGACAGCGATTTGAAGAATGCGGTCGGCCGAACGATGGAATAGCGCAGTCCGGACCCGATCAGCGCCGCCTCGAAAGCCAGCTTGGCCTGCTGAAAAGCGAGAAGCGGCTTTTGCACGCAGATGGCGGACAGCTGCACGAAGTGGCCGACGCCGGCCTGCCGCGCCGCGTCCAGGAGGTTGACGTGGGCGCGGTGGTCGATCGCCCATGCATCTTGGGGCACGCCGGTACGCGAGGCCATACATGATATGACGGCGTCGAACCGCTCGCTTGCAAACCCGTCGCGGGAAAGGGAGACGGGACTGGTTGGATCCACCACCCTCGCTGTCGCGCCGTCAAATAGCACGGCCATGTCCCCGGGCGTGAACGATCCGCCGATGCCGGAGCGGTCACGGACGAAACAGACGACGTCGTGCCCGCGCCGCACAAGGGCGGCCACCGTCGCGCGGCCGATGGTGCCGGTAGCGCCGGCGACACAAACACGTTGCGGCACCTTGCCACCCGACGACGCCGGCGTTGCTTCAAGGGTATTCGCAAGTGCCCACTTCGGCGCAACTGGATCAATGTCGGTCAAGCACGTCGCCTCCAAGTGGCCAACGGAGTAAGCATCTTGTGCATCCCAGAAATTTTACGACCGTCTGAAGGTGCGCAGCAAGTTCATACGTACCAAAGCGTAGGGCGGCACCTTGAGCATCGAAGAGATGTTTTTGAGAGAAAGCCACAGCCGCGCGATCCGGCCAACGACGATCTCGGCAACAAGGCGCTGGTAACGGCGACAGCACATTCGATTACGGCAAATGCGTTCGAAATGCCGAGCGCATGATCCGCTGGAATGGACAGCTTCTGATCACAGGCGCGCCCACAGCGACCTCTCTATGCTGCGCTGCCGTCGTTGTTAAGAGTGCGCGTTCGTCATAGCCTGCCTGGATAATAAAAGTTCGGGGGAGTTTGTGATGATGACCTTGCGTCATGTGTTTGCAGCTGCGTGCCTGATGGCAGCAGCCGCATGTCCGAGCCTTGGTGCGCGCGGCGCCACCGACGAGATGGGCTTTGTCCGTATCAACCAGGGTGAGGAAGTCTGGAAGAATCCGTTCGGCGTCGGGGTCGAAGTCGCAACGATGTATGGCGATCCCTCAAAGCAGGGCATCTATGTGCTGCGGATCAAATGGCCGCCCGGCATTATGAGTAAACCGCACCGGCACCCGGAGGATCGTCACGTCGTGGTGCTATCAGGCACTTGGTACACCGGTACGGGCGAGGCTTTCGAGCCCGGCAAGGCCATTCCCATGAAGACCGGGGGTTACATGGTGCATCCGGCGGGCAAGGTGCATTGGGATGGAACGCGCGAAGAGGGCGCCGTGATTCAGATCACCGGCTATGGGCCTAGCGGCAATAATTTCGTCAAGCCCGAGGAGCCGCAATTCGGCAAAACAAACTAGTCGCCGGCTGTTATCCAGGCGACGATGGTGCTTCAGGGAGTTTTCCTTCAAGATAGCAGCGTTAGGTCGCCCAATGAGCAGCGCTCGCGCTCGTTCCCTGTGCCGTCTCCCTGCAACCAGGCGATAGTCAGCGAGCCGGAGGGCCTCAGAGCCAACTCATGGCCGCTACGCAGCGCAGGTGCGCGAGCTACCGCAGCTCGGCGCTCTGCGCCGGTTGCTTTCTCAGCAAATAGAAACGGCTTGTGCACGACATGGCATGGCATCTAGTGTTGCCGGCCGAGCGCAATCTGCACCGCTCAAGGTGTCCGGTCATGCGACGGCGGCAGGGAGCTCGACATGAAGCACAGCGGTAGCGATCACCCTCATGCGCAAGATAGTGTGATGACTGAACGATACGGGAGCATTACGCTGGCAACGCTTCGCAAGATCTATGGCCAGTTCTTTGCGGCCGGCCATCCCGATACTATGACACTGGGCGAAGTGCTCGCCAAGCTGAACGAGACCTCACTGAGTCAGCTGCGCCGCGATCACGAAACAGGTCATCTCAAGAAAAAGATAGCCAAGGCGTGACGCAAGAAAAATCTAAAGGCCTGTCGCTGGCATAACGTCGAATGAAGACTTACCGCGCGAAGCGGACATCACCAGCCTGTCGAAACGCTCCATAGCTATTTGATGACGAATAGCCTGTGCCGTTAACCCAGCATCTGCGTGTCACCGCAGATCGAGATTGCCTGACCCGAAATCGTGCGACCGCGCGGGCTGCACAGGAACAGGATCTGATCGGCGATTTGTTGCGGCGTCACGTAGTCCTTGATCGAGGTGTAGGAGAATGCCGTCTTCTCCATCTCGGCAAATGAAATGCCGCGCTGCTGCGCTTTGGCTTCCAGAACGCGGCGCTGGCGATCCCCGGCGACGAGGCCGGGCAGGATGGCGTTCACGCGGATATTGTCGGGGCCGAGCTCGATCGAGAGCGACTTGGTGAACCCGATGACGCCCCATTTCGCAGCGGCGTAAGCAGAGCGCATGGCGAAACCCACGCGGCCTGCTGCTGACGACAGGTTGACGATAGAGCTGTTGCTGCTCCGGCGCAGCAGCGGGACGGCGAGGCGCGTGCAGTTGAATTGTCCGGTCAGACAAATGTCTAGGCAACGATCCCAGTCGTCCGGATGCATCTCGTCGATCTGGGCGGTCGGGCCGGCAATACCGGCATTGTTGACGAGCACATCGAGTCCGCCGAGCCTGGTTGTCGCCTCGTCGAACAGTTTCTGAACGGAGGCGCGATCGGCGACGTCGCAAAGGGTCTGGCTGATCGCCGGATCACTTTTGGCAAAGGTAGCAAGAGCCGCCTGATCGACGTCGCAGACATGCACGCGCGCGCCTTCACTGGCGAAGGCACGCGCGATCGCCAGACCTATGCCGTTGGCGCCTGCGGTGACAATGACACGCAAATCGTTGATGCCGAGATCCATGATGGCTCCATAAGCAGGTAGAACTAGGGCGAGAGGTCGCCGCGCGACAGGATGAACTCAGCGGCGCCGGTGATGTCGGCAGCGATCCCCGCACGGGCGCCGTCGGAGTCACCGTTTTCGATGGCCTTGCGGACAGCCTTGTGAAAGCGGATGGCGTCGCCCTTGGCGAGACGGTCCGGATTACCGCGCAGATCGAGATTGATGACGGGGCCGGCCTTCAGCCATAGCGCCCGGATGATTTCGACCAGCACCGGCGATTGCGCGGCCTCGTAGACCGCAAAGTGGAAGGTCTTGTTGAGTTCGACGGCGCGCGGCAGATCCGGCGCCTTCATTTCGCTTTCCGCGCGCATCGCGGCTTCTGCCGTGGCGACCGATGCGAGATTTGCTGCGTCGCGAAGACGCGCCGCTTCGGCCGCGGCATGGCCTTCGATAGCGACACGCACCCTGGTGAGATCGCGGAATTGCATCGCTGACATCACCGGCACGCGTACGGCGCGGTTGGCGGCGACTTCGAGCGCCTTGTCGGCGACAAGGCGTGACACCGCTTCACGCACCGGCATAATGGAGACGCCAAGCACTTCCGCCGCCGTTCGAAGTGACAGTTTTTCGCCAGGCGCGAGTCTCCCGGAGATCAGCAGATCCGCCAGTTGCGCATAGGCGCGCTCGCCCAGTGTCTGGCGATCGAGGGGCTCCACGAGGGTCAGCGCACCAGGCAAGCTCAACGCGGTCTCCGGCAGTTTCGCGAAATTAGAGGAGGGACTCGACAAAGCCCCGATCTTTTGCAACTCTAACTGTGATCACAGATCACGGCAAGCGCGCAAAGCCCTCTCATCAGAAGAGTGCAGCCCCTGCCGGAGGGGAAACAGCCGCGATGCGCGGCCGTATCAGGGAGACCAATCTGATGACGACCAACGATCAGTTGACGCGCCGCCATCTGCTGAAGACCGCAGGCGGTCTCGCGCTTGCATCGGGCCTATCAGCGCCCTCGATCCTCAATGCGCAGACATCCGATGTAATCCGCATCGGCCATCTGACGCCGCGCACCGGCTTTCTCGGTCCGCTTGGCGAATACGGCGTGATGGCGATCGATCTCGCGGTGGAGGAGATCAATGCCGCGGGCGGCGTGATGGGCCGCAAGATCGAACTGCTCAAGGAAGATTCGATCAATCCGCAAACCGCCTCAACCAAGGCCGAGCGCATGATCGAGCGCGACAAGGTCGCTTGCATCATCGGCGAGATCTCATCGGCATCATGCCTGACCATTGCGCAGGTCGCCTCGCGCAACAAGACGCTGTTCATCAATACCGGCGGCAATTCCGACGCGCTGCGCGGCAAGGACTGCCAGCGCTACATGTTCCACGTCGAGTCGCAGAACTCGATGTATGTGAAGACCGTCGGCCGATCGTTTCTGCGCGATGGTTTGGTGAAGGGCAAGAAATGGTACTCGCTGACGGCAGACTATGCCTTCGGTCATGATCTGCTGAGCGTGTCGAAGCGTTTCATGCAGGCCAATGGCGGCAATTTCGCCGGCGATGATCTGGTGCCCACCGATGCCACGGACTTCTCGGCCTATCTCCTGAAAATTCGCGAGGCCAAGCCGGATCTCGTGGTCATCAATCTCGCCGGCAACCAGATCACCAACTTCCTCAAGCAATATGCCGAATTCGGCCTGACTTTTCCGGTCGGTGGTTTCGGTTTCGATACGGCACTGGCCTGGGCGGCCGGCAAGGGGAACTTCGTCGGCACCTGGCCTGTGGTCTGGCACCATCTGCTGGATACTCCTGGCAGCAAGGCTTTCGTCGCGGCCTTCACCAAGAAGTATAACAAGCCGCCGGAAAACCAGGCTTGGGGCGATTACATCGCCACCAAGATCGTGGCGCAGAGCATCAATGAATTGAAATCGGCGGAGTCGCCGAAGATCATCGAATATTTCGAGAAGGGTGCGAAGTTCGATCTGCTCAAGACGCGGCAGGGCTATTTCCGTGCAGCCGACCATCAGTTGATGCACGAGATGTACGCGGTGACGGCACTCCCGGCCGACAAGATCAAGAACCAGTGGGACATCTTCTCATCAAGTCCGGCCGTCCCAGGACCGGATGAACCGCTCGAGGTGATCGCGTCCACTGCAGAAGAGAACACCTGCAAGTTCCCGAGCTGAAAGCGACCTCGGCGCTTCGCCTCGAGGCGAAGCGCCGAGGTCCACCTCGTGTCGTTGCCTCGAGTCCGTCTTTCCGACCCTTGTCAGTTGCGCATCAGCGCACGGCCGCGGAGCCCATCTCATGTCCGCCATGTTGCTCACCCAGCAGATCCTCAACGGTCTGCTTGATGGTGTCTATTATCTTCTGATTGCACTTGGCCTGTCGCTGATCTTCTCGCTCGGAGGCATCGTGAACCTGGCGCATGGCGCGTTCTATGCGATTGGCGCCTATCTCACCTTGGTGATCTCGCCCTATCTCGGCTTTGGTGGAGCCTTCGTTGTGGCGCCGGTAGCCGTCGCACTGTTCGGCGTGCTGATTGAGCGGACACTGTTCCGGCGCTTCTATCGCTCCGACCCGATCCTGTCGCTGCTGCTTACCTTCGGGCTTGCGATGGTGGCGGAGCAGGCGCTGCGCATGATCTTCGGTGCGCCGCCATTGTCCTACTCCATTCCGCCCGCGCTGCGCGGCCAGGTAGCGATCGGTAGTTTCATCTATTCTTTCTATCGCGTCGTCCTCCTCGGCATCGCGGTCGCTTGTGTGCTCGGGCTCTGGGTGTTGCTGCAGAAGACCTCGTTCGGCCGTGTCGTGCGCGCCGGCGTGCAAAATCCCGACATGGTCGGCGCGCTTGGCATCTCGCTGCAGCCCTATATGTCCATCGTCGCGGCCCTGGGCATCGGGCTTGCCGGCCTTGCGGGCGTATTGCTCGCGCCGATCTATTCGATTCATCCTGCCATGGGTCAGGAGATCATCACGCCGGCTTTCGTGGTGGTCGTGATCGGTGGTCTCGGCTCGTTCTGGGGCGTCGTGCTGGCGGCGCTGCTGGTTGGTTTGGTCAAGGGCGTGATGGTCGGCATCGGATATTCTGCCGCCTCCACGGCGGCAATCTATCTTCTGATGCTTCTGGTGCTGCTGTTCCGGCCACGCGGCCTGTTCGGCGAACGCATCATGCGGTTCGAGTGAGGCGATACAAATGTTGAATCGTCTCCCCGTTCCGTTGCTGATCGCAGGCGCCGGCTTGCTCATCATGCCGCCAGTCCTGCTGGCGCTCGGACTGACGATGACGTCGGCAACCGAAATCGTCGTCTTTGCGCTGGCCTGCATGGCGCTGAACATTCTGGTCGGGCATACCGGCTTGGTCTCGTTCGGCCACGGGGCCTGGTTCGGTCTTGCGGCCTATGCCGCGGCGCTGATCCAGCGCAACTGGATGCCGAATTCTTTCGTCGGGCCGACACTGCTGGCGCTGGTTGTCGTGGCCATCGCGGCGGCTGCTTTCGGTTATCTGATCCTGCGGCGTCGAGGCGTGTATTTCTCACTGCTCACGCTGGCGCTGGCGGCGATGCTCTACAGCGTCTCGTTCCGGTGGACCGACGTGACGGGTGGCGAGAACGGCCTCGGCGGAATTACGAGGCCGCCACTGCTTGGCATCGACCTCGATTCATCGACGACCTATTACTGGTTCGTCGCGGTCATCGCGTTTATCGTGCTGTGCCTGCTCTGGCGCTTCCACAACTCGACCGTCGGTTCGGTGCTGGTGGCGATCCGTGAGAACGAACAGCGCGCACGCTTTCTCGGCTATCCTACCAATCGCTACAAGCTGACCGCCTTCGTGCTGTCGGCCACCATCACCGGGCTCGCCGGTGTGTTGCTGCTGTACAAGAATCGCATGACCTCGGCCGATCCGATCTCGGTGGCGTTCTCCGGTGAGTTGCTCGCCATGGTCGTTATCGGCGGTATGCGCAGCTTCCTCGGACCGGCGCTCGGCGCGCTGTTCTTCATTCTGTTTCGTGAGTTTCTCGGCATCTATTCGGAGAACTGGCTGTTCTGGTTCGGTCTCGTCTTTGTCGCTTTCATCATCTTTTCGCCTACCGGCCTGATCGGTATGGGCGAGCGGCTGATCGCACCATTCCGCAAGAAGACTGAAGAAGACGCCGCGATGTCGGCGCGTCGCATCGAAGTGCTGCCATTGCCGGATTTCTTGCGGCCGACGTCGTCGGTCGATGGAGCTGTGCTCGCTGCCAGCCAAATCGTGAAAAGATTCGGCGGCATCAAAGCCGTGCAGGGCGTCGATATTGCCATCCGTGATCGCACGCTTCATGCGTTGATCGGCCCGAACGGCGCCGGCAAGACTACGGCGTTCAATCTCTTGTCCGGCATGTACACACCGGATCAAGGCAGTGTGTCGCTGATCGGCAAGCCTATAGCTGGACATACGCCGGAAGAGATCGCAACCGCGGGGATCGGGCGCTCGTTCCAGATCACCAACCTGTTTCCTGCCCTCAGCGTCGGCGAGAACATTCGTCTCGCCTTGCAGGCGCGGCATCCGCGGCGTTTCGATCCCTTGACCAATGCGCTGTCGATCGATCCGATCAATCAGGAAACCGATGCGGTGATCCGTTATCTCGGGCTTGCAGGGATTGAGAGCGCTGAAGCGGGCATGCTCTCATATGGCGGTCAGCGGTTGCTGGATATGGGCGTGGCGCTCGCGACCGCCCCGCGCATCCTCCTTCTGGACGAACCGCTCGCAGGCCTCGCAGCTGCCGAACGCGAACGCATCGGTGCGATCATCAAGCGCATTTCAGCGGATCTACCGGTGCTGCTGGTTGAGCATGATATCGACCGCGTGTTCCAACTGGCCGACCATGTCACTGTCATGAACGACGGGCGTGTACTGCTCGATGGCTCGGTCGAGGATGCGCGGTCCAGCACGCGGGTGCAGGAGGTTTATATCGGCTCGGGCACGACGGCCGTCGCTGCGCGCCCGCGCGAGACGTCAGCCGGAGCAAAGCCGCTGCTCACGGTGAAGAATGTCGATACGTATTACGGCAAAAGCCATATTCTCAACGATGTCAATTTCACACTGCACGAAAACGAGATCATTGCGCTGCTCGGGCGCAACGGTGCCGGCAAATCGACCTTGCTCAAGTCGCTGATCGGCATTGCGCCGGCGTCAAACGGCTCGATCGAACTCGCTGGAAATCAGCTCGCCGGCCTGTCCTCGGCTGAAGCAGCGCGACTCGGTATCGGCTATGTTCCGCAGGGGCGCGCATTGTTTGCCGGCATGAGCGTCGAGCAGAATCTCGAGCTTGGCGGTCTCAAGCGACAGACAGGCAATGGCGTCCATTGGACGCGCGAGCGCATCTACGACTACTTCCCGCGCATTCGCGAACGTCTCGACAGCCCCGCCGACTATCTCTCGGGCGGCGAACAGCAGATGGTGGCCGTCGCGCGCGCATTGTCCGGCGATGTGCGCGTGCTTCTGCTCGACGAGCCGTTCGAGGGATTGGCGCCCGCGGTGGTGGAACAACTGTTCGAAACATTCGATCGACTCCGCAAGGAAATCGCCATCATCATCGTCGACCATAATCTTGACCTGGCATTGGCCCTGTCCGATTCGACGGTGGCGCTGGAGCGAGGCAAAGTAATTCATCAGGGGCCATCAAAGGCCCTGCGTGACGATCTCGATCTGCGCCGCAAGGTGCTTTGGCTGTGAGAAGATAAATGGCAGAAAATCATCGACATGTAGCGATTGTCGGCGTGGGCCTGATCGGACGCGCGTGGGCAGCGATCTTTGCGCGCGCAGGCTGGACAGTACGATTGACCGATCCGCATGGCCCAACGCTGGACGCTGCGCCGAAGCTCATTCGCGACGAGTTGCACGCGCTTGCGCGCCACGGCCTCGCCAATGATCCCGACGGCGCCGCCGCAAGACTATCAATCGCGGCAAGTCTCGCCGATGCAGTGAAGGACGTGGCCTTCGTCCAGGAGAATGGCCCGGAGAATGTCGATCAGAAGATCGCCATCTTCGCCGAGCTGGATCGCCTGGCGCCTGCGGATGCGCTGCTGGCGTCGTCCACCTCGGCGATCGTGGCGTCGCGTTTCACGGAGGCACTTCCGGGCCGTGCGCGATGCCTTGTCGGTCATCCCGTCAACCCACCGCATCTGGTGCCGCTGGTCGAACTCTGCGGCGCCCCCTGGACGTCGCAGCAGACCGTGGATCGTGCGCGTGAGATCTATCGCGAGATCGGGCAGGTGCCCGTCACCGTCAATCGCGAGATCAACGGTTTCATCCTCAACCGACTGCAGGGGGCATTGCTGGCCGAAGCGTTTCGTCTGGTCGGCGAAGGTTATGTGTCTGCGGAAGATCTCGATCACACCGTGAAGGACGGCCTTGGCTTGCGCTGGTCGTTTCTCGGCCCTCTGGAGACGATCGAACTCAATGCGCCCGGCGGCATCCCGGATTACTGCGCGCGCTATACGGGCTTCTACAAAGAGCTGGCTGCTGCGGCCGCAGGGCCGGAGGTCTATCAAAGCCCCAATGTCGATCGGGTGATTGAAGCGTGGCCGCATCAGCCATCGCCGGATCGGATTGCTGCGCTGACGCAGGACCGCAACGAACGCCTCGCAGCACTGGCAGCCCACAAGGCTGCACAGGGCCGCAAATCGTGAAACGCATGATCCCTTTACAGCAAGACGGAGACTGACATGAGCCGCAAAGTCATCATCACCTGCGCCGTGACGGGCGCGATCCATACGCCGTCGATGTCCAAGGCCTTGCCGGTGACGCCGCAGGAGATCGCCGATGCCGCCGTCGATGCGGCGGAGGCGGGGGCCGCCATCGTGCATCTGCATGCGCGCAATCCCAAGACCGGCCAGCCCGATCAGAGCCCCGAGGCGTTTGCGCCGTTCCTGAAGATCATCAAGCAGCGCACCAATGCCGTGATCAATCTGACTACAGGCGGCGCGCCGACCATGACGGTGGATGAGCGCGTCCGTCCGGCCGCGGTCTACAAACCGGAAGTCGCGTCACTGAACATGGGCTCGATGAATTTCGGTTTCTTCGGCATGCTGAACCGCTTCAAACAGTTCGAGCACGATTGGGAATTGAAGCATCTGCAAAACAAGGACATCGTGTTCCGCAATACGTTTCAGGACATTGAATATGTGCTGAAGACGCTGGCAGAGACCGGCACGCGCTTCGAATTCGAATGCTACGACACCGCGCATCTCTACAATCTGGCCTACTTCCTTGATCAGGGTCTGGTGAAGCCGCCGCTGTTCATCCAGACCGTGTTCGGCCTGCAGGGCGGCACCGGCGCACATCCCGAAGACGTGTTGCATATGAAGCGCACCGCAGATCGGCTGTTCGGCGACAAATATGTCTGGTCGGTGCTCGGCGCCGGTCGCAATCAGTTGCCGATTGCAGCGATGGCTGCGGCCATGGGTGGCAATATTCGTGTCGGTCTGGAAGACTCGCTCTGGGCGGCGCCTGGTCGCATGGCTTCGTCGAATGCCGAGCAGGTCACGCTTGCACGCAAAATCGTCGAAGGCCTCGGGCTTGAGATCGCAACCCCGGACGAAGCGCGCGAGATGCTCGATTTGAAGGGCGGAGACAAGCTGGAAGTCTAACTCGATGGTGGAAGAGACGGAGGTGCGTCTCTTCCACCGTGGCAGGGCCGACCTTTAAAAGGCGGGTAAGGCAGCTGCATATTCCTAAATAAGTATCGCCTGTGTTTGAGTTCCGAGCACGATGAATTGCCATTGTTGGCGCAACGCGTGTGATCCGAAGATTAGCCGCTCGGACTAAACAAGCAGGTGCAGGATGTCTGTGATGCTGGTGTTCCAGCAGCAACGGTAATACTGCGATCCGGGCCAGAGATGCCATTTTCGTTTTTCAACGGCCAAGAAGGAGCCATGCGGGCAAATGGCGCGACGCGCTTATTCGATGTCGTCGATTTTTTCGAATGTCACCTGCACCGGGTGACCCTCAACTAGCAGCGGGTGCTGCTGTCCGTTCGCAAAATCGAGGGGCCAGTCCGTTGTGAGTTTCAGCACCGACCCGGCCGGCAACTGCTGACCTGTCACGAGCGTTGCTCCAGTCGGCGCTTTCATCGTGACTGAACTCACGAACCGTCCATTCTGCTCGCTGTAAGTCCCCTTAAAACGAAGATTCACGATGTCCATCCCGACGATCTTGCCGTTGCCGATGAATAGCACGCCGCCGCCGAAATCGGCGACACCTACGAATTTCATCAAATAAAGTGCCGGCTGCATATTGTCTCCTGGTTGAGAACTCCACGCCGCGAAGTCGATCAAGCTGTTGCCATGGAGCCTTGGTGAAACAGGATACTAACGGGGGGAAACTTACGTTGTGTTCGATGCCAATCGGTTTCCGATGGATACAGAGGCAAGAAATATCGACGTAAATTCATGCAGATATTCGACATGCTACCCAGTACTGTGGATATGAACGATCGGCGATATCCGTTTATGGCGCAAAGCGGACACATCCCTTTATTCATAACGAGGTCAAGGGTTGTCGACTTTAAGCGCTCAGCACCTCGCCAAATCTGACCCAGGCCTTGCCTTCCCATTTCTGTAGCTGCACCTGTGTCAGCGGCCGGTACTTGGTTGGGCTGGTATTGACGTGGATGCCCGGCAGCAGGGTCGGCAGCACCACGTCCTTGAGATTCGCGGCTTGCGCCATGATGTTTTCACGCGTGACGTTGCCGCCGCATTGCTCCAGTACCTTCACCAGCGCTGATGCGACCGTATAGGCGTAAAGATTGTAGAAGTCGTCCTTGTTACCCTCGGAAAAGTATTTCTGCATGAAAACGAGGAAGTCGGCGATGCCCTGATCGTCCTTCCAGGCGGGATCGGCGACATCCTTCAGATAGGCTGATGACAGCACGCCGACGGCATTTTCCGGGCCGGCCGGGCCGATGGTGCCGGTATAGGAGGACGACCCGCCGGTGATGTAGTGCCGCACCTTCCAGCCAGTCTCGGCGATCTTTCGGATCGCCTGTGCGGTGAATTTCGCCGTGGTGCCGGAGATCAGTGCATCAGGGGCTGCCGATTTCAATCGCAGGATTTGCGAGTCGATGGTCGGGTCGGAAGTCTCGTGCGAGATCACCGTTAGCTGGTTGCTTTCGCGCGCCCCGAGCGCATCCTTGGCGCCGAGCACGAAATCCTTGCCGAAATCGTCGTTCTGGTAGAGCACCGCAAATTTCGCGTCGGGTTTCTCAGCCAGCATGTGCTTGACGAAGATCGACGCCTCGGTGCGCGCGCTTGGCGCAAAGCCCATACTCCATGGATTGGTCTTGTAATCACTCCACTTATCGCCGTTCACCGACAGGAAGAGATGCGGCACCTTCTTCGTGTTCATGTATTTGACGATGGCGGAATTCGGTGCGGTGCCGAGATTGCTGAACAGGAAAGCGACTTCGTCATTCTCGACGAGTTTTCGTGTTTGTTCCACGGTCTTGGCCGGATTGAAGGCGTCGTCGTAATAGATGAAGTCGATCTTTCGGCCGTTGATGCCGCCGCGATCGTTAATCATCTTGAAGTATGCGGCCTGGCAGCGCGCTTGCACACCATAGGCCGACACCGGCCCGCTCTGCGGCGAGGTGCTGCCGATCTTGATCGATGTAGGTGTGATGCCCGTGGTGTCGGCGGCATGCGCCTCCACCGATGTGAGCGTGATGACGGTTGCCGTCGTGCCGACCACAAAACGGCGGCGGTCCATGGTGATCATTGCAGTCTCTCCCTGAAATTTTTTCTGTCTTATGGGGCGTTAGCTGGGCGTCATCAAAACCTTGACCAGCGATTTTTGGCTGCGAAGCTGGTCGAACACCTCGGGCAGCGCATCGAGCGGCACGACGCGCGAGACCATGGCGCCGGCTCTGTCGGCATGATCAGCGAGGTAGCGGCTGACATGGTGGAAATCGTCCATCGTGTAGCCGAGCACAAATTTCAGCGTGGCCTCCTTGCGGATCGCCGAGCGCGGCAGCAGCCTGTCCTCGATCATGCAGACGCCGACGATCACAGCGCGGGCGCGGCGCGCCATCACATCGATGGTCTGTTGCAGGAAGCCTGGCGCGCCGACGCATTCGAACACGATGTCGGGCGCGCCGACGCCGATCCTCGTCATCGCCGCCGGCAGATCCTCCGTGAGGGGATCGATGGCATCGGTCGCACCGAGTTGTACGGCGCATGCGCGGCGGGCCGCATCCGGTTCGCTGACAATCACACGGGTTGCACCGGCCTCCAGCGCCATCAGCAGCACGCCGAGCCCGATCGGGCCGCCGCCTATGACCAGAACGCTGTGGCCCTGCATGTCGCCGCATACGTCCACGGCATGCCGTGCGACGGCGAGCGGCTCCATCAATGCGCCGTTGCGCAGGCTGACATTGTCAGGCAGGGCAATCGCTTGCGAGGCACGGATGCGGACATAGTCGGCATAAGCGCCCGGCACGTCGGGCCGGAAGCCCATGAAGCAGCTGTTGGCGCAGGCGGGATCGGCGCCGGTATGACATTTGCAGCCGCTGGCGCAGACCTCGCAGACCCAATACGGATTGGCAGCGACCCGCGCGCCGATGGTCCAGTGCGGCGATGTCGATGCCACCACTTCGCCGGTGAATTCATGGCCCATGATCGTGTTCGGCTGGAGATAACCGGGTGTTTCCACGGCATGCAGATCGGACCCGCAGATGCCGGTGAAGGCGACCTTGAGCAGCAACTCGTTATGGCCGAGCACGCCGTCAGGCCGGCACGCGGACCGGAATGTTCTCGTAATACGGGATCATGATCTCGCGTTTCTCGTCGCTGATCGTGCCAAGCGCGGCCACGGTCACCGGATGCACCACGTCGGGATCGATCATAATCTCGATGCAGGAGGGGTTGCCGGACGCATAGGCGCGGGCAATGGCGGGTTCGATCTCTGCATAATCGGTGATGCGCTCGGCGTGGCAGCCGAAGGCGGCGGCGACGCTGGCATAGTTGGTGCCGCTGAGTTCGCTGATGGCACTATAATTGGCGCCATACATGATCTGCTGGCCGTGGATCGACATGCCCCAGATCTGATTGTTGAGCACCACGGTGCAGATCGGCAGCCGGTGCCGCGCCATGGTGTCGAATTCCTGGATGTGAAAACCCATGGCGCCGTCGCCGGTGATCTGCATCACGCGCTTGCCGGTTTCTGCGACCTGCGCCCCGATGGCATGGCCAGGGCCGCTGCCGAGGGTGCCGAGATAGCCGACGCCCTGGACATGTCCGGCGCGGTCGGCGCGGACGTGGAAAGCGGCCCAGCTCGCCGCCTCGCCGCCGTCGAGCACGATGGCGGCATCGGCGCCGGCGGCGCGCACGGCTGCTTCGGCGGCACGGAACGGATGGATGCCGCCGGGGCTCTGCATGGTCGGATAGAGTTTTTGCAGCTTGGCTTGCGCGTTGGTTGCAGTTTCGATCCAGGCCTTGCGTTCCGGCCAAGTCTCCGAGCTGGCAGCCGCGCGCAGCGTGTGGATGGCGGCGCCGGCATCGGCGACGATGGGAAGCTCCACATGCCGCAGCAGACTGAGCTCGGCGGCGTCGCTATGCACCTGAATCAGCTTGGTCTCGGCCGGGAAGAACGAGGTGCTGCGGCCGGCCATGCGGAAGCCGAAGCGGGTGCCGAGCAGCAACGCCGCATCGGGACGATAATCGCTGAGCAGGGCCAGATTGCCGATGATCTGTCCGTTGAGCGGGTGGCTTGACGGAAACACGCCCATGCCGCGGATATTGGAGAACACCGGCATACGCGTCGCTTCGGCAAGCGCGACGAGATCGTCGCGGCAATCGGAATAGCGTGCTTCGCCGCCGACCACGATCACCGGGCGCTCGCTCTGTTTCAGGATCGCGATGGCAGCCTTGATCTCGTCCGGATGCGGAGCGGGGCGCGGATTCACATGCAGCCCATGCGGCACGCGGACATCGTCCTTGTGCGCACGCATATGCAGCACGTCGATCGGCAGTTCGAGCAGCACCGCGCCGCGGCGGCCGGTTGTCGCCTTGCGGATGGCCAGCGCAGAGAGATCCTGGATGCGCTCGGTATTGGTGATGCGATGGGCATATTTCACCATCGGCAGCGCAGTGGCTATCTGGTCGAAGCCGCCCTGCAGCGCATTGGTCTCGTCTTCGCGCAGGGGCGGCGCACCGATTATGAACAGCGTGGGGACGCTGTCGAGCTGGGCGTTCAGCATGGCCGTGATGGCATTGGTAAAGCCGGGGCCCGCGGTGATGACGCAGACGCCGAGCTTGCCGGTGACCCGTGCATAGCCGTCGGCTGCGTGACCGGCCGCTGATTCATGGCGGAAATCGACGAGATGGATTTCGTTGTTGAAGCATCCGCGATAGAAAGATTCGAGATGGCCGCCATGCAGAGCGAAGACGGTGTCCACGCCGGCGGCGCGCAGCGTGCGGGCAAGCAGCTCGCCGCCTTCGATCCAATTCTCGGACGTTGAAGAAGGTGCGGACATGTCGTCTCCTCGTTGTTCTTGTTGATTGCTGGTTCGCGCTGCGCGTTAGGGCGCTGGCGCAAGGTGTCCGAGAAAGTTCGGCTGGCCGGTGCGTGCAGTGACGCCACCGTCAACAGGGAAGTTCACGCCAGTTACGTAGGACGCGTCGTCGGAGGCGAGGAAGGCGATGGCGCCCGCGATCTCCTCTGGCTCGCCCGGGCGGCCGAGCGGGATCAGCTGGTTATATTCGGCCATCACGGCCTCGTTGCCGCGCAGCTTCATCGACAGCGGCGTGGCGATCAGGCCCGGGCATACCGCGTTTACGCGGATGCCGTCGCGACTGTAGTCCAGCGCCATGTTGCGGGTGAGATTGACCACCGCGCCTTTGGCCGCGTTGTAGGCGGAGAAGCCGTAGTCGCCGAACAGACCAGAAATCGATGCGGTGTTGACGATGTTTCCGCGGGTCTTGATCAGATGCGGGATGGCGTTGCGGCTCGCATAGAATACGGAGTCCACGCAGATCTTGAACACGCGGTGCCAGTTCTCCGGCGTTACCTCACTGACGCGGCCGAACGCGCCCATGCCCGCATTGTTGACGAGAATATCGAGCTTGCCGCACTCGCTGGTCGCCTGTGCGATCAGTGCAACGACGTCATCGGGAGCGGTGACGTCGGTAACGATCGTGGCGATCCGGTCGCTCATATCCTTCAGCGCTTCTGCCTGGCGGGCGAGGCCGTCGCGATCGATGTCGGAGAGATACACATGCGCGCCTTCGCGCGCGAGGCGGGCGGCAGTGGCCGCACCGATGCCCGATGCTGCTGCCGTTACGACAGCAACCTTGCCGCTAAACCGCATGGCCGTTTCCTCATCATGTCCCGTTTGGCCACGATGGACCGTACGGATGGCGTTGCTCGCCATTTTCATATAACGCGTTATATCTAATCTCGGGTTTTGTTTGACGTCAAGTGGGACGGCGCACGTTCCCGGACAGTTGCTTTCGTTACCCAGCGGGGGTGTCGTACAGATCGGCCAAACCTGTAGAGGACATCGAGTCGTTGCCCCCCCGACAGCAAACACGCGAAGAGTTGCGCCAGAAAATCGTTATTGCTGCCCGCAGCTTGCTGTCCGAGACAGCATCGATAGAGTTTTCGATGCGCGCGCTCGCTGCGAAGGCCGATGTTGCGCATATGACCCCTTACAATGTGTTCGGATCCAAGCAGGCAGTTCTTCTGGCTGTGCTGGATGCCGACATGGCCGAGTTTGAGCGCGCAGTCGAAGCGCGGCACACATCGGATCCGCTCGACGACATCTTCGAGGTTGTGAGCCTGTGTGTGGAGTTCTGGTTCTCGGAGCCGATCTTCTACAAGACTTTGTACCGCGAATTGCTCGATCTGAAGGGGACGCCAAACCAGATCAGCGCAACACCTCTGCGCGAGGAGTTCTGGCGACGATTGACGCGATCGATGGCGCATCGAGGCCAGTTGCTCGACTTTGTTGCGGAAGAGCCGTTGGCCATGAATCTGCGACGTATCGCGCTGCAGGCAATCAGCGTGTGGATCGCACAGGATCTCTCGAAACAGCAGACAGAAGCAGAGTTGGGGTACAGCTTCTCACTGGCTCTCCTGGGGCTGACGACTTCCGATGCGGCCAATCGAGTTCGCGCACGCCTTATGAGCTACCAGGACGTCCTTGCGAAAAAATAATATCTACGTCGGCGTTGTGGCGACTGCTATTGGCGCAAAGCAGGCACCTCAATACACCCGATTGGTTGGTGTGATCGACGCCTCGATCTGCCCTTTTAGCCAGTGGACGAAACTGCGTGCTTTCCGGCCGAGCGGGCGATTCTTCGGCCAGGCCACATAAAGAAGCTGCCGATCAACGATTTCTACACGACCAATGCCTCGATCCGCGAGGACGGACGTGTGATCCGCGACATGTATCTGCTGCAGTTCAAGCAGCCCGAGAACTCGAAGTATCCCTGGGAATACTACAAGATTCTCGACACTGTTCCTGGTGACACGGCGTTCCGTCCACTCAAGGATGGCAATTGCCCGCTGGTTAGTTCGGCCAAGTGATAGCCGGGCTGCCGAGAGCTGCTCCAACGAACGGGCACGGCAATGCCGTGCCAATTCTGCTGACCGAGGGACCTTGCGATGACCGATTATCCCGCGCTTGCGCTTTTCATTGACGGCAAGTGGCGCGGCGGCGAGGGCCGCGCGAGTGAGCCGGTGCTCAATCCGTCCACCGGCGGCGTGCTCGGTGCGTTGCCGCATGCCAGCGGACGATCTCGACGAGGCGCTCGCCGCGTCGGCGCGCGGTTTCGAACTGTGGCGCAAGATGTCGGCAGTCGATCGCGGGACCATCCTGCAGCGCGCCGCCGCGCTGATCCTGGAGCGCAAGGATGCCATCGCAAGCCTGATCACGCTGGAACTGGGCAAGCCGATTGCGGAATCGCTTGTTGAGGTGGACACCGCCGCGGGCATCTTCGCCTGGAACGCGGAGGAGGGACGTCGCGCTTATGGTCGCGTGATTCTGTCGCGCAACCGCAGCATCCAGCAGATGGCGGTGGGTGAGCCACTCGGTCCAATCGCAGCCTTTTCACCCTGGAATGCACCGGCCATTACGCCGGCGCGAAAGATCAGCAGCGCCTTGGCGGCGGGGTGTTCGGTCATCATCAAGCCTGCCGAAGAAACGCCGGCAACCGCGCTCGCCATCGCAGCGGCGCTGGCGGATGCCGGCTTGCCCGCGGGCGTGCTGAATGTCGTGTTCGGCAATCCCGCGCTGATCTCACAAAAGCTGCTGGGCTCGCCGATCACGCGCGGTCTGACCTTTACGGGATCGACAGAGATCGGCAAGCAACTGGGGGCGCTCGCGGTGCAGACGATGAAGCGGATGACGCTGGAACTGGGTGGTCATGCACCGGTGCTGATTTTCGGTGATGTCGATCCCGAAGCTGCAGCGCTCTCGGCCGTGACGGCAAAATTCCGCAATTCCGGGCAGGTCTGCACCTCCCCGACGCGCGTCTTCGTTCATGAATCGATTCACGATCGCTTTGCCGCGAAATTGTCGGAACTAGCGAGCGCGATCACCGTGGGTGACGGCTTTGCAGCGGCGACGAAGATGGGCCCGCTCGCGCACGGGCGCCGCATCGATTCCATCGAGCGGTTCGTCGAGGATGCACGCACCCGCAAGATCGCAGTATCAGCAGGCGGCGAGCGCTGCGGCAATCAGGGCTTCTTTTATCGCCCGACCGTGCTGACCGCCGTCGACGACGATTGTATGGCCTCGAATGTCGAACCATTCGGGCCGCTTGCGACGACATCGCCATTCCGGACGATGGATGATGCGATCTGTCTCGCCAATCGCTTGCCGTTCGGCCTCGCGTCATATGTGATGACCCATGACATGCGTAACGCGGCAGCGATCACCGAGGCGATCCAGAGCGGCAACGTCATTGTCAATCACTGGCAGGCCTCGCTGCCCGAGACGCCGTTCGGCGGCTACAAGGATTCGGGCGTGGGCTCAGAAGGCGGCATCGAGGGACTGCAGGAGTTTCAGACAATCAAATATGTGAGCCAGTTTGCGGGCTAATTGGCTAGGCAGATACAAAAGCGTGCGAAGTTGTCTTGCGGTCCAGGAATGCACGACCGTCGTGCGAAGCTCCCTGCTGATCTGCTTTTTAAATCTGAGAACCAGCTATCTCGCGCGCAAGCGCAAGGAATGCTTTCAGCCCTGCCGATGGATTTCGCCGCCCGGGATAGTAGAGGCAAAGTCCGGGAAACGGAGGGGTCCAGTCCTCCAGTAGACGTACGAAGCGCTTGGCTTCGATGTCCGCCGCTACGCTTTGCTCCATAAAGCATCCGATGCCCATACCCTCCGCGACGGCAATTCGCGTCAGATTGACTTCGTCCAGCGTGATGTGGCCGGGCGCATCGATCTGAATTGCCTCACCGTCCTTTTCAAATCGCCAGCGAAAAAGTGACCCATCCGGGAGCCGCACTCGAATGCATTGATGATTGAAAAGGTCAGGCGGGATGCGCGGCTTGCCGTGGCGTTTCACATAATCCGCCGAGGCAACAATGGCATATCGCTGCGCCCGACCCAGTGACACCGTGATCATGTCGCTTGGTACGAGGTGGGCGACCCGGACGCCCAGATCGAAGCCATCCGCAACGACATCAACGAGCCGCCCTTCCGTAACCAGGTCGATTTTCATATCCGGAAAACGGCGGACAAACTCGATCACAAGCGGCGAGATGATTTCGCGCGCGGCGAATGGCGCAGCGTTGATCCTGAGTGTACCCGAGGGCGTCTCACGCTGAGAGCGCACAGTATCCAAGGCACTTTGCAGGTTCTGTAGAGCCGGCCCCACTTGTTCCACGAAAAGCCTGCCAGCGTCCGTCACCGACACACTGCGCGTCGTCCGGTTGAACAAGCGGACACCAAGGCGTCCTTCGAGCTTGCCAATTGCGTGGCTAAGCGCAGTGGTGGACGTTCCGAGGTCAATCGCCGCGGCCCTGAAGGTGCCCTTTCGCGCGATAGCCATCACCGCCTCAAAATCACTAAGTCCAGCGCGCTCCATTATCCCGATCCATTCACTGTGGCATCCCGGATTGTCCCACTTATCGAGACAATGGTCGAGTGCTAGGTCAAGGTCTGGGGTTAACAGTGGAGAGAAAAATGATGGATTTGCCGCACATAGCCAAAGTGTTCTTCGACGCAGATAAACGAAACGACCGCGATGCCGTGGTCGCAGCATTTTCCCCACATGCATCCGTGACGGATGAAGCGGTCGATCACCAGGGGCGCGAAGCGATCCGCAACTGGTGGACGGCTTCAAAAGAAAAGTATCAGCACGCCACCATGCCGATTGAGGTTGTCAATACGGCCGATCAAATCAAGGTCCGAGCGACCGTAACCGGACGCTTCCCTGGCAGTCCTGCGACGCTGAACTACACATTCACTGTTGCGGACGGGAAAATCACTGCGCTGGAGATTGGCTGATGGCCCCGTTTCTCACGCTGAAAGGAAAGCGCGTCCTCATCACTGCTGGCACAAAGGGCGCTGGGGCTGCGACCGTCAGCCTGTTTCGCGAACTTGGCGCGCAGGTGATCACCACCGCACGCTCTCGATCCGATACGCTACCCGAGGCGCTATTCGTCGCTGCCGATCTCACCACGGAGAAGGGCTGTGCTGCCTTAGCCCGGGCAGTGGGCGAACGTCTTGGTGGCGTGGACATCATCGTGCACATGCTCGGCGGCTCGTCAGCGCCGGGCGGCGGCTCTATGGCGCTGACCGATGCGAATTGGCACAGCGAACTATATCTCAATCTGTTTCCGGCCATTCGCCTCGACAAGCATCTGCTGCCAGGCATGATCGCTCAGGGCAGTGGGGTCGTCGTTCATGTGTCCTCGATTCAGAGCCGATTTCCTCTGCCGGAATCGACAACCGCTTATGCCGCCGCCAAGGCTGCTCTTTCAACCTACAGCAAGGCCTTGTCGAAGGAGGTCGCTCCGAAGGGCGTGCGCGTCCTGCGGGTATCGCCCGGTTGGATCGAAACAGAAGCATCCATGGCTCTCGCCCATCGGTTGGCCGAGCATGCTGGCACCGACTATGACGGTGGAAAGAAGCTCATCATGGAGTCCCTCGGCGGCATTCCGATCGGTCGCCCGGCAAAACCCGAAGAGGTCGCTAGTCTTATCGCGTTTCTTGCCTCCGATCGTGCTGCGGCAATCACAGGCGCTGACTACACGATCGACGGTGGGACCGTCCCCACTGTGTAACGTCGGACCGTGGCGACTTATGTGAGCGTTTCGGTT
>SDZE01000106.1 GCA_004173095.1 Bradyrhizobiaceae bacterium | reverse complement strand
AAGCCGCCGACCGAGCAGAAGGACTGGCACGACAAGATCAAGGCCGTCGATCATGTGATGAAGGACATCGGTGGCGTGGTCACCCGCGTCGGCGACGAGACCATCGGCGAGATGTGGTCGCTGACCGATGGCCGCGACGTGCTGGCCGAGATCGATCCACGCTTCGCCGCCAATATCGATCATCACATCCGCGCCGTGATCGAAAAGGATATCTTCCACGTCTCCGCTAACACCGATCCGAAGGGCGATCGCTCGCTGCCGCCGCAGCAGCAGGATCCGGACCTGATGGTGCATGTCACCCGCGAGACCGATGCCGGGATCATCATTCGCGGCGCCAAATATGAAACCGCTGCTGCCTATGCCGACCAGGCCTATCTGAAGCCGACCGTCGGCGCCTGGGCCAACGAGAAGCTGTCGGATTATGCCGTCGGCTGCATCGTCAAGATGGGCGCGCCGGGCGTCAAGCACATCTGCCGTGGCGGCTTCGCCGGCCGCAACAGCCCGGACGACTATCCGCTTGCCAACCGCTTCGACGAGGTCGAGGCATTGGTGGTGTTCGACGACGTCTTGATCCCGTGGGAAGACGTCTTCTTCTATCGCCACACTCGCGCGGCGCAATTCGTGCGCTCGACGCTGCATCGCTATTCGGCATTCCCCTATGTGCTGCGTCTGCTCTACACCGCCGACATGATGATCGGCGCCGCAATGTGGAACGCGAAACAAACCGGTCTCGACAAGCTCCAGTCCGTGAAAGAAAAACTCGCCGATCTCGTGTGCTACCGCGAAGGCATCAACGCGCATCTGACCGCCTCGATCGCCATGGCCGAGAAAAGCTCGGGCGGCCTGCTGATGCCGCAGCAGTCGATGCTCTATGCCGGCCGCGTGTTTGCCTGCTCGCAGCTGCCGGCGATGATGCATATCGCCCGCGAACTCTGCGGCGGCCAGATCTGCATCACGCCGAATGCAAACGCGTTCGAGGCCGAAGGCTCGGGCAAGTGGCTCAACAAATTCTATTCGCTCAACGACGAATGGCAGGCCGACGATCGCCGCAAGCTGCTGGCTTTCGCACGCGACCTCCTGAATTCCGATTATGCCGGTCATCGCCTGACCTTCGTTCAATTCGCACAGGCGCCGCACTTCAATCATCTGGCCGCGGTCTACAACAATTTCGACTTTTCCGGCCCGCTCGACTTCGTGAAGAAATCCGCCGGCCTCTCCGACCGGATCGATGGAAAGACGGCATGAGCACAGCTGCGCATCCCATGGTCGAGGTCGACACCTTTCGCGACGCGATGCGGATAACCGCATCCGGTGTGGCGGTGGTGACGACCGACGGCGAAGCCGGACGTGCCGGCCTCACCGTGTCGTCGCTGTGCTCGCTGTCGATGGAGCCACCGTCGGTGGTGTTCAGCGTTCACCGTGACAGCCGCCATCTTGAAAAGCTGCTCACCAATGGCGTGTTCGTGGCCAATGTGCTGTCCGATGCGCAGGAGCGCGTCGCCAGCAGTTTTGCCGGCCTCATTCCTGAGCTGCGCGACAATCGCTTTCTCGCCGGCGACTGGTCTGAATTGCTCACCCGCGCGCCCGCGCTCGACGACGCTTTGTGCAATTTCGATTGCCGCGTCGCCTCGGTGTTCGACTTCGGCTCGCATCGACTCATCGCCGGCGAGGTGCTGAAGGTTCGCCAGTCGGCCGCGCGGCCACTGATCTTCTCCGATCGTAATTTCCGTCGTCTCGCTGCTTGAGGATTTCTCCATGACCACCCATCAGCGTTTTCGCAAGTTCAACACCAAAGAAGCCTATCCCGAGCAGTCGCTCGACAATGATGTCTGCATGGTGGTGCGAGCCAACAACACCGTCTATGTGCGCGGCCAGACCGCGATGGATCTCGACGGCAAGATCATTGGGATCGGCGATGCCGCCGCGCAGACGGAAAATGCCATGGCATGCGCCAAGGTGCTGCTGGAAGAGGCAGGATCGAAGCTCGAAGACGTCGTCAAGATCGTCATCTACATCACCGACCGCGCTTATCGCGAGCCGGTCTATTGCGTCGTCGGGAAATGGCTGAAAGGCGTCTATCCGGTATCGACGGGCATCATCGTGCAGGGGCTCGCCAAGCCTGAATACATGATGGAAATCGACATCATCGCGGAAATTCCGACCTAGCCACTCGCATCTCGGCCAACTGGACCAGGATTGATCGGATGAATTCGAATTCGCTCTTCATGTGAAGAGCGAAGGTGGACGTGCGCGTGTGCTCGGCAGAAATTCCTGAGATTTATCAATCGCCTGGCACGGACTTTGCTTTTGATCTGATGTCAAAAATCTTGTGGGGATTGAGAGATGAAGCGCGCTTTGAAGTTCACTGCACTGATGTTGCTGTCGACGCTCGCGATCGGCGGCCCGGCATCCGCTCAAGACAAGCTGGTCGTCAGCACCTGGGGTGGAAGTTTCCGCGATCTGATCGATGAGGCGATCGCCAAGAAGTTCACCGCCGACACCGGTGTGAAGGTCGAATACATCACCGGCGGCACGATCGATCGTCTCAATCAGGCCAAGCTCGCCGCCGGGAAGCCGGAAAGCGACGTCACCTTCACGACGGCCCATGTCGGCTGGCTCTATGCCAATGACAATCTGTTCGAGAAGCTCGACATGGCGAAGATCCCGAACGCAAGCCATCTCGTCGAGCAGGCCAAGATCAGTCCGTATCACATCGGCTCCTGGGCGTACGTCTACACGATCGGCTATCTGCCCGATCAACTGCCGAAGGGGGTGAGCTTCGAGAGCTGGGAGGGCCTGTGGAATCCGGCGCTTAAGGGCATGATCGCTTCGCCCGATTTCGACCCGAGCCATGTGATGGTGGTGGCCGCCAAGCTGTCCGGTGGCGACGCATCGAATTGGGAAGTTGGCGAAGCCAAGATGAAAGCGCTGAAGCCGAACTACAAGGCGTTCTACACCAACGACGCCAACAGCCAGCAACTGTTTGCTACGGGCGAGACGCCAGTACAGGTCGTGCTGTCGATGAATGCCTATTACATGCAGGCCCAGGGCGTGCCGATCAAGCTGGCGATTCCAAAGGAGGGCGCGGTGCTTGGCGTCGATACGATGGGCATCACCAAGGGCTCGACCAAGGCGGAGCTCGCCTACAAGTTCATCAACGCCGCGCTCGATCCCGACGTGCAGGCCAAGATCGCCGAACTCAAGAAGGGCAGCCCCGTGGTGGACAACGCCAAGGTCAAGCCGGAGATCGCAGCACTGCCGGGCGTGTTCACGACGGCCGACCAGTGGGCGAAGCAGTCGCTGGTGATCGATGCCAAGCTGCGTGCCGAGAAGACGGGCACATGGCGCAAGTGGTTCACCGAAAACATCATGGCTCCATAACGGAGTTCCGATCGCGATCCGGGTGATCCGCCGGGTCGCGCTCTCCGACGCGATGTGAGCTCAACACGAGTTGATCCATGAACACACGTCCATTTCTGGGATGGTTCGTTTCGCCGGCCGGCCTCGTCGCCGTGGGCCTGACCGCGGC
>SDZE01000345.1 GCA_004173095.1 Bradyrhizobiaceae bacterium | reverse complement strand
TCTCCCGCTTGCGGGGGAGGGCCGGGGTGGGGGCCGCCACAAGCGCCGTCATCCTGGGCTACCCCCACCCCGCCCCTCCCCCGCAAGAGCGGGAGAGGGGGCAGTAAGCGGATCACACCATGGCCACCTTTCAGTTCGATCTCGTCTCGCCGGAAAAGCTCGCATTCTCGGGTGAAGTCGAGCAGGTCGATATTCCCGGTCTCGAAGGCGATGTCGGCGTGATGGCTGGCCATGCGCCTGCCGTGATCGCGCTGCGTCCGGGCATCATGAGCGTCACCACCGCCGGCAAGACCGAGAAGATCATCGTGCTCGGCGGCCTCGCCGAAGTGTCGGACAAGGGCCTGACGGTTCTGGCCGATGTTGCGACCTCGCTCTCCGATCTCGATCGCGAAGCGTTCGCCAGGAACATCGTCGAGATGGAAGAGCAGCTGTCCGTCCACGAGGGTAACGCCCTCGACCGCGCCATCGAGCGCCTCGACCAGTTCAAGGTGATCCAGCAAAACGTCACCTCGACGGCCATGCATTAAGCGCTGGACGTAGCAATTTGCGAAGAAGCCCCGGGAGCGATCCCGGGGCTTCTTTTCGTTTCAGCGCCGTTGGCTCAGGCTGATGCGCTCTGCTGCACCGGCACGGTCGCGCCTTCCACACTCGCGTGGAGATGCGCCACGAGCCCATCCTCGAGCTTCAGCTTGGTCGCCAGTTGCGCCAGATAGGCCCGCTCTTGCGGATGATCGAGGTCGATGGCGAGCAGCGACACCGTATAGATCTCCGCGGCCTCTTCCGGTGTGCGGGCCGCGCTGGCGACCGCATCCGCGTTCAGCGGCGTGCGCAGTTCGTCCATCACGAACGCCTTGTCCTCGGCCGTCAGCGGCATCCTGTCCATCTGCGCGAAGATGTTGGTCTGCTCGGTGTTGTCGATATGGCCGTCGGCCTTCGCCGCCGCGATCATGGCACGGAGCAGATTGCGGCCCAGCGATTGCTGCTCGGCGGGCTGTGCGGGATTGAACGGGGTGTCGCTCGGCGGCGGCAACAGCGGGGTCTCGGTCGCAACCGCCGGCGTGGCTTGCTTGCCGGCCTGATAATTCTGATAGGCCCGGTAAGCGAGCGCGCCCGCGACCGCCATGCCGCCATAGGTCAGTGCACTGCCGGCGAGTTTGCGGCCCTTTTTGGAGCCGAGCAGCAGGCCGGCAATGCCGCCGGTCATCGCGCCGCCGCCGAAGCCGCCGAGCAGGTTGCCGGCCTGTTGAAGCAGATCACCGCCACCGGCCTGGCCGAACGGCCGGCCGTTCGGCTGGGCTTGCTGGCGCGGATCGGGATTGCCCTGATTCAGCCCGCCGATGAACTGGTCCAGCAGGCTCTTGGGGTCGAACATCGTCAGTTTCCTTGTGTGAACGGAAACACGAGGTATGGGCTGAACACGACGATGTAAGGACAGAACGCTGCGGCGAGATGTCCTGCGACGGGATGGAGCAGAGCGACGGTCGGGGAATGTCTCAGCGCACCCGTTTGGGCCACTTGTGTGCGATGTCAGCGACTTACCGCAGCCATGCTGCAGGTCATCCCGCAGCAAATCCTGCGAAGGCCGTCGCCACGGCGCGGTACACGTCGCGCCGAAACGGCACCACGAGGTCGGCGACACGGTCGAGCCGTTCCCAGCGCCAGGCGTCGAATTCGGCGGGTTGGCCGTTGCGCGGCGTCAGCGGATCCACCTCGGCATCGTCGCCGGTGAACCTGACCGCGAACCATTTCTGCCGCTGGCCGCGAAACGCCGCAAACCGATGGGTGGGGTCGTCATGCGGGATGAACTCGTAGGTCATCCAGCCGGTCTCGCCGAGATAGTCGGCGTGGGTCACGCCGGTTTCTTCCCACAGCTCCCGCATCATGGCGACCCGGGGGTCTTCCGCCGGATCGATACCGCCCTGCGGCATCTGCCATTCCAGGCCCGGCAGGACGATCTCCGGCCCGTCATCCTTGAAACGGCGGCCGATCAGCACGCGGCCTTCACGATTGAACAGTGCGATGCCCACATTGGGACGGTAGGGGCGGTCGTCGCCAGCCACGGAGTCAGGCGCCCGCGAGATCGGCGAATTCCTTCACCACGCGCTCATAGACCGGCCGCTTGAACGGCACGATCAGATCCGGGAGGTTTTTCATCGGCTCCCAGCGCCAGTTGATGAACTCGGCCTTGTGGCCCTGCGGCGGCTGCACGACGTTGATCTCGGTATCATGCCCGGTGAAGCGCAGCGCGAACCAGCGCTGCCGCTGGCCGCGATAACGGCCCTTCCAGGCGCGGCCGGCCACCGTGCGGGGAATATCGTAGATCAGCCATTCCGGCACCTCGCCGAGTTTCTCGACGGATTGGACGCTGGTTTCTTCGTAGAGCTCACGCTTGGCGGCTGCCCAGGTGTCTTCCCCGGGGTCCACGCCGCCCTGCGGCATCTGCCAGACATGGGTTTCATCCACATGCTCGATGCCGCCGGCCCTCCGGCCAATGAAGACATGGCCCTGCGGGTTGAGCAGCATGATGCCGACGCAGGTTCGATAGGGCAGGTCTTCGTAACGCGTCATTCCATGCTTTCTTGACCTGTTCGGCCTGTTTGCTTCTCTTTGGCCCAGTGTGGCGTCCCGACGTGTCAGAACCCCGAGCCGGCCTTGCTAGCTCGATTTTGATTTCAGGATCGCGGTTGTCAATGGTACCAGCATGATCCCGCGCGATTCCAGCGATTTCGCCCAAGTGCTTATACGCTCTATGGAAATCGGCAAAGACGACGCTGCGCCGACCGCAAAGCCGCGCTCCTTGGCGAGGCTTTCAAGCCTGGCCAGCGCCTTGTCGATCTCGGCTGAATTCGGCGCTGCATCGATGGTGAGGTCGGCGCGCGCGAACGGCATGCCCAGCGCCTCTGCCGCAGCAGGCGCCGCGCTCCGCGACGAGGATCCGTCGTCGAACAGCGCCAGCCCGCGCTTGTTGGCCTCCTTGGCCACCGCCTGCATGGCCGGATCGGTGGCGATGAAGCGCGCGCCCATAAAGTTGCCGACGCCGACATAGCCCTGGAAGCGGCTCATATGCCACATCATGCGGTCGATATTCTGCTCGGGCGTGGCTGACGCCAGCAGCGTCTGCGGGCCGGGATCATTGTCAGGATAATCGAACGGCTCCAGCGGCAGTTGCAGCAGCACCTCGTGGCGCTGCGCCCGCGCCCGTTCCACCAGCTTGCCGGGGTCGGAGCCGTAGGGCGTGAAGGCCAGCGTGACGGCCGCAGGCAGTTTTACGATGGCGTCATTGGTCTTGGCGGCGCCGACCCCGAGCCCGCCGATCACGATGGCGATGCTCGGCGTCTTCATCGCTCTGGCGCGCTCCATATCCGAGCCCGCGGCATAGGCGCTGACCGGCTTCTGTCCGCCGGCGGCGATCGGCACCATGCCGTAGCGCGATTGTTCGAGCAGCTTCTGGTCGATCCCGGCCATGACGGCGGGCGCATCGGACGATCCACTGTCCGATCCATCGGTGCCGACGACGACGCTCTGCCGGGCGCCGCTGGAGCCATCGATGATGGTGATGGTCTTCTGGCCCGGCGCGTCAGCGGTTTTAACGGCGTCCGGCGTGCCGTGCTTGATTTCGACGGGGGGCGTCGCGGATGGCTTGCTGGCGGCAATTTCGGGGGGCTTGATGGCGATGCGGCTGACCGGCTCGCCGCCCAACGGGTCTTTATGGAAGATGGCGACGCCGGCGAAGCCGAGCAGCACCGAGCCCAGCGCCGTGGCCGCGGCCTGGGTCGCCGTAAAAGGCAGCCGGAATCGACGCCGCTTGCGCGCGGGTTGTTGTCCCAGCGGGGCGCTCAGATCGTCCGCCGACACGGCCATAGATCTCCCGAATCAATCCGCGGACCATAGCATGGTGTCCCTCGGTGAGTGGGCAAAGCGACGCGTGCACACTATCTTCGCCTGAGATGTCGACGCGAGCACGGCGCAAGGGCGCTTTTGCCCACCCTACAGAAAGCTTTGCGGATCGACGTCCACTTCGAGCTTCAGATTTCCCGTCGCCTTGGGCGCGTGCGCCAACCAGTCGCGCAAATAGGCGGACATATCGACATTGCGCGCCGACTTCACCAACAGGCGGAATCGATAGCGCCCCTTGATGACCGCCAAGGGCGCCTCGGCAGGGCCGAGCACCAGAATGCGTTCGTCGATCGGCGCGCTGGCCGCGAGTTTGCGCGCAAAGCCTTCCGTCACCGGCCGATCGCCACCTGATACGATCAGCGCTGCCAACCGTCCGAACGGCGGGTAGCCGGCGCGCTCGCGCGATTCGATCTCGTTGTCGTAAAACGCCTCGCGATCATTGGCGATCAAGGCCTTCATCACCGGATGTTCGGGCTGATGGGTCTGCAGATAGCCGACGCCGCGGCCCTGTTCGCGGCCGGCGCGGCCGATCACCTGGTTGAGCATCTGGAACGTGCGCTCGGCCGCGCGCGGATCGCCATTGCCGAGGCCCAGATCCGCATCGATGACGCCGACGAGATTGAGGCGCGGGAAGTTGTGGCCCTTGGCGACCAGTTGCGTGCCGATGATGACATCGACGCGGCCCTCGGCGATCTCGTTGAGTTCGGCGCGCATGGATTCCACCGAGGTGATGAGGTCGCTCGACAGCACCATGGTGCGCGCTTGCGGAAACAGGTCGGCGGCTTCTTCCTGCAGGCGCTCGACGCCGGGGCCGATAGCGGCCAGCGATTCCTCGGCGCCGCAATGCGGGCATTTGTGCGGGCGCGGCTCGGAGAAGCCGCAATGATGGCAGACGAGCCGCTGGCGGAAGCGATGATCCACCAGCCACGCGTCGCAGATGGTACAGGCAAAGCGATGACCGCAGCCACGGCACAGCGTCAGTGGCGCGTAGCCGCGGCGATTGAGGAACAGCAGCGCCTGTTCGTTGCGATCGATCGCCTGCGCGATCTTCTCGGCAAGGCGCGGCGCGATGAAGCGACCGCGCGACGGACCTTCGCGGCGGAGGTCGATGGCTTCGATGACAGGCATATGCTGACCGCCGAAGCGCGCTGGCAGCGTGACGCGCTGATAGCGCCCCTTGCGCGCATTCACCTCCGATTCGACGGACGGGGTGCCCGACGCCAGCACGATGGGAATTTTCGCGATGGAGGCGCGCACCACGGCCATGTCGCGGGCATGATAATGCGCGCCTTCGTCTTGCTTGTAGGCCTGGTCGTGCTCTTCATCGACGATGATGAGGCCAAGCTTCGCATAGGGCAGGAACAGCGACGAGCGCGCGCCGACCACCACATGCGCGGTGCCATTGGCGATCGCCGCCCAGTTGCGGGCGCGGGTGCGTGGCGTGAGTTCGGAGTGCCATTCCATCGGCCGGATGCCGAAGCGCTTGGCGAAGCGCTCCAGAAACTGTCCGGTGAGGGCGATTTCCGGCATCAGGATCAGAACCTGCTCGCCGCGCCGGATGATCTCGGCCACCGCCTCGAAATAAACCTCGGTCTTGCCGGAGCCGGTGACGCCGTCGAGCAGCGCGGCCTGGAAGGCGCCGCCGGAAGCCAGCTTGCGCAACGCTTCGCCTGCAATGGCCTGATCTGGCGAAAAGTCCGGCGCAACGAAATCCGGGTCCGGCGGCTGCGGCGGCGGTGGCGGCGGCATCGCCTCAATCGCCAGGGTGCCTTCGTCGATCAACCCGTCGATGACCCCGGCGCTGACACCGGCTTCCTTCGCAGCATCGGACTTGCCGCGCAGCAATCCGTCCGACAGCAGTTCGACCAACCGCGCCCGCGCCGGTGTCATCCGCTTCGGCACCTCGCCGATCAGGCGGACGCCCAATCGGACGCGCTCCGGACCGAGATGCTCGCCCATGCGCAACGTCATGCGCATCACCATGCCGCGCGCCGACAGCGTGTAATTCGCGACCCAATCGACGAGCTGGCGCAACTCCTGGCGCAGCGGCGGCACGTCGAGTTTGTCGCTGACTTCCTTCAGCCGGTTATGCAGGCGTGGATCAGGATTGGCGTTCTCGCCCCACACCACGCCGATCACCTCGCGGGGGCCCAGCGGTACGGTGACCACGTCGCCAGGCTTCAGCTCCACGCCGCGCGGCACCTTGTAGGAATAGGCGTGATCCAGCGCCACCGGCACCAGCACGTCGACGATCCCCGTGAGGGATGGGGTGCTGGCAGGTGAGGTCATGAAATCGAGACTCGCAAGGCATGTGATTGCCCAATTTAGGCGTCATGGAGCGTCGGGGCCAGCGGTTCACCAATGTGAAACTGCTGGACGTGATAATCACGGCCTCATCCGCAGGATCTTTCGATGGCCAAGTCCAGACTCGCACCAGCCGAGACCAAACAGCCCGCTGTTGAACTGGCATGCGCGGACGCGGAGATGTCACTGCAATTGACGCGCTGGCTGTCGCATTTGCGCGCCGAGCGCCGGCTGTCGCCGAAGACGCTGGAAGCTTATGCGCGCGACGTGCGCCAATTCATGCTGTTCCTTGCCGATCACTGGGGCGGGCTGGTGACGCAGCCTCGCTTCGCCAGGCTTGCCGCCAATGACGTTCGCGCCTTCATGGCGGCGCGCCGCGGGGACGATATCGCCGGCCGCTCCTTGATGCGCGCGCTGGCGGGGATGAGGTCCTTCGCCCGTTTCCTCGAACGCGAGGGGCTGGGGTCGGTCGGCGCGCTGTCATCGGTTCGCGCGCCGAAAATCGGCAAGAGCCTCCCGAAACCCCTGCAGATGGTCTCTGCCAAGCGCCTCGCCGATGCGGATGAGCGCGCCGGCGAGAACCGCGATCCATGGATCTGGGCGCGCGATGCCGCCGTGATGGCGCTGCTTTACGGCTCCGGCCTGCGCATTTCCGAAGCGCTCGGCCTCAAGCGCCGCGACGTGCCCGCGCCCGGCGCCGGCGACGTGCTGATCGTGAACGGCAAAGGCAACAAGACCCGCATGGTCCCCGTGCTGCACAACGTGCTGGAGCTGATAGCCGAATACGCCACTATGTGTCCGTATCCGCTGCCTGCGGAGGGACCGATGTTTGTGGGCGCCCGCGGCGGTCCACTGTCGCCGCGGATCATCCAATTGACCATGGAGCGGATGCGTGGGGCTCTGGGGCTGCCGGATAGTGCCACGCCGCATGCGCTCCGCCATTCCTTCGCCACGCATCTGCTCAGCCGCGGTGGTGATCTGCGCGCCATCCAGGAGCTACTCGGCCACGCCTCGCTCTCGACCACACAGATATATACCGGCATCGATACCGAGCGCCTGTTCGAGGTCTACAAGAACGCCCATCCGCGGGCGTAAGCTGTCATCGCCACATTGTCCTTGCATGCGACAATCTGTTCGGCCAATGCTCGGCCGCTTTTGCATAAGGGGACAAAATGGGCGCGCATGAGAGTATGGAGCACGCCGAGCATGCCGAGCATGCATCGGGCTCGAACAAAAAGATCGCATTGCTGATCTCGCTGCTGGCCTTGTTCTTGGCGTTCTCGGAAACGCTCGGCAAGGGCGCGCAAACGGAATCGATCAGCAAAAACGTCGAGGCATCGAACCTGTGGGCGTTTTTCCAGGCCAAGAGCGTTCGCCGCACCGTGGTCCAGGCGACGTCAGAACATGCCAAGCTCAGCCTGGGGCAGGTCGGCGATGACGCTGCCAAGGCGGCGCTCGCCAAGCAGATCGACGACTGGAATAAAACGGCGCAGCGCTATCGTAACGAGCCGGAAACCGGTGAAGGCTCCGAGCAACTGGCGGCGCGTGCCAAGCATGCGGAGCACGAGCGCGATCTAGCGTTGGCGCGCTACCACCACTACGAGGTCGCGTCGGCAGCCTTCCAGATCGGGATCGTGCTGGCGTCAGCGACCATCATCACCGGCATGCTTGTTCTGGCCTGGATCGCCGGCGCGCTCGGCCTCGCCGGCCTCGCCTTCACGGCCATCGGCCTGTTCGCGCCGCATGCCGTTCATCTGATGTAACGCACAGCGTCATTGCGGGGAGCCTTTTGGCGACGAAGCAATCCAGTCCTTGCTTTTGACGTCTGGATTGCCGCGTCGCTTCGCTCCTCGCAATGACGGCATCAATGGCGTCTTTGCAGTTATGAGCTGCCGCACAATTCCAGCACCGCATCGGCAAATGCCTGCGGGGATTCCTGCGGCGGATTGTGGCCGACGCCTGCCAGCACGCGACGTTCATACGGGCCGGTAAAGTGCCGGCCGTGATTCTCCGAGCCGGTCACCACGCCGATCCCGTCATCGGCGCCATGCAGCACGATGGTGGGAACGCTGATATCCGGCTGCGCGGTCAGCCGTTCCTCGACAAAATCATAGAGCGGATCGCCGGCGACGCTGGCGGTGCGGTGCATGTAGGAATGCACGACGACGTCGACGAAATCCTCGTTGTCGAACGCGGGCGCCGAGCGCGCGAAGGTCGCATCGTCAAATGGCCAGCTCGGCGACCACATTTTCCAGAGCTGCCTGCTGATGTCCGCTCTGTTCTGCACGAGGCCGTTCCGGCCACGTTCGGTGTGGAAGTAATACTGATACCACTGCCGCGCCTCCTGCTCGGGCGCGGATGGCCGCGTCGCGTTGGTCAGATCCTGGATGTTGTAACCGGTGCAGCTGACAAGGCCGTGGACGCGCTCCGGCCACAGCGCCGAGACCACGCAGGCGGCGCGACCGCCCCAGTCGTAGCCTGCGACGACAGCCTTTTCGATCCGCAAAGCGTCCATCAGATCGAGCAGATCCTGCCCGAGCGCGCCTTGCTGCCCGGAGCGGATCGTCTTGTCTGACAGAAATCGTGTCGGCCCATAGCCACGCAGATAGGGCACGATGGTGCGAAAGCCGGCATCGTTGATCAGCGCCACAGCGTCGTCGTAGCCGCGGATGTCATAGGGGAATCCGTGCAGCAGGATGACTGGTAGACTGGTGGGCGGCCCGCTGTGCTCATAGGCGATTTCAAGCAGGGGCGTTCGGATGTGTGCGAGCTCAGCCAAGTCTGCTCTCCTTGTGGCTTCAGCGCGGCGAATGGGCCCGGTGACGGAGCCGCTGCACGAGGCGCATCCAGCGCGACGACGGGCCACGCATGGATGCGACGATCGCCTTGATGCGTGCCATGACCGGCGCGACGAGATCATGCGCACGCTGTCTGATGTCGACCAGTAAAGCGTAGAGCTTCCGAAACCAGCCGATCTGCAGCAGCTTGTCGCGCGTTACATCAAAGGAAAAGGCGAGAACGCCAACGCCGATGAATTTTGAAGCGATCATCAGAATGATCGCGCTGATCCAGAGATGATGAGTCAGCAGATAGACTTCGGCGAATTTCAGCGGCACCAGCAGCAAAACCACCGGGATGATGAAGACGAACAGCGAGGGGTAGGGTGAGAGCCCCGCGACCTTCGCAGCGCACCATGTCTTGAAGGCGCGCAGCGGAATGAGAGCGACGACGCGCGCAACGACCGGTTCGAGATGATCCCAAAGCCACGCTTCGATCAGGAAGATCAAAGCGAGCAGGAACCAGAGCGGTTGCAGCACGCGTCGCATCATCGGCGAAACCTCCGCGCCAATACGAGGTTGGCGAGCGCGTCACATATGGATGGCGCGCTTACCCACCGCAAGCGCGGCTTCCTTGACGGCTTCCGAGCGGGTCGGATGCGCATGGCAGGTGCGGGCCAGATCTTCGGCCGAACCACCGAATTCCATCAGCACACAGCATTCATGGATCAACTCGCCGGCTTCGCGGCCGATGATGTGAACGCCCAACACGCGGTCGGTCTTGGCGTCGGACAGGATCTTCACGAAACCATCGGTGGTCTGGTTGACCTTGGAACGGCCATTGGCGGTGAACGGGAATTTGCCGACCGTGTAAGCGGCACCAGCGGATTTGAGTTCTTCCTCGGTCTTGCCGACAGAGGCGACTTCCGGCGTGGTGTAGACGACACCCGGGATGACGTCATAGTTCACATGTCCGGACTGGCCGGCCAGGTTTTCGGCGCAGGCGACGCCTTCTTCTTCCGCTTTATGCGCGAGCATCGGGCCGGCGACCACGTCGCCGATGGCGTAGACGCCCTTCACATTGGTCGCGAAGTGATGGTCGATCTTGACGCGGCCACGCTCATCCAGCGCAATACCGGCTTCCTGCAGGCCGAGGCCGGCGGTGTAGGGCGTACGGCCGATGGCGACCAGGATGACGTCGGCTTCGAGCGATTCCGCAGCGCCGCCGGCGGCAGGCTCGATATTCGCCTTGAGGGAGCTGCCCGATGAATCGACACCGGTGACCTTGGCACCGAGCTTGAAGCTCATGCCCTGCTTCTCCAGCAGCCGCTGGAACTGCTTGGCGACTTCGCCGTCCATGCCGGGCAGGATGCGGTCCAGGAATTCCACCACGGTGACCTGCGCGCCGAGGCGGCGCCATACCGAGCCGAGCTCCAGGCCGATGACACCGGCGCCGACCACGATCATCTTCGCCGGGACCTTGTCCAAGGACAGTGCGCCGGTCGAAGACACGATGCGCTTCTCGTCGATCTCGATGCCCTTCAGATTGGCAACGGCCGAACCCGTGGCGATCACGATGTTCTTGGTCTCCAGCGTCTGCGCCTTGCCGTCGCCGCCGGTCACCTCGACCTTGCCGGTGCCGAGCACCTTGCCGGTGCCGGAGACGACGTCGATCTTGTTCTTCTTCATCAGGAACTCGACGCCCTTGACGTTGCCGTCGATGCCCTGCTGCTTGAAGTTCATCAGCGCGGGCATATCGAGTTCGGGCTTGGACACCTTGATCCCCATCTTGCCGAACGAATGGCCGGCTTCCTCGAACAGCTCGGACGAATACAGCAACGCCTTCGACGGCATGCAGCCGACGTTCAGACAGGTGCCGCCCAGCGTGCTGTTCTTCTCGACGACGGCGACCTTCATGCCGAGCTGTGCCGCACGAATCGCGCAGACATAACCGCCGGGGCCGGTGCCGATGACGACGAGATCGTAGTTAGCCATGATGAAGTCCTGTGGTGCTTTGAAGTAAAGATGATGTGGGGTGTCGAGGGACTAACGCCCACCCGACACATCGAGAATCGAGGATGTGACATAAGACGCATCGTCGGACAGCAGCCATACGATCGCATTGGCGATTTCGTCAGCAGTGCCGACGCGCTTCATGGGCACGTTGCCGGCGAGGCGGTGCGCGCGATCGGGCTCGCCGCCGCTGGCATGAATTTCGGTATCGATCAGGCCTGGCCGAATGCCGACGACGCGAATGCCTTCGGTTGCGACTTCCTGGCTGAGGCCGACGGTGAAGGTGTCGATCGCGCCTTTCGATGCGGCATAATCGACATACGTATTGGCTGCTCCGAGTTTCGCAGCGACCGATGACAGATTGACGATGACGCCGCCCGCACCACCATGCTTGGTGGACATGCGCTTCACAGCCTCGCGGGCGCAGAGGAAGCTGCCGGTGACATTCACGGCCATCATCCGCGTGATGCGTTCGGCAGTCATGTCCTCGACGCGAAGGCTGGGACCGACAATGCCGGCATTGTTGACCAGGGCGCCGAGCGGGCCAAACGCGTCGGCGGCTTTGAAAAGTGCGAGAATGTCCGCCTCGGAGCCGACATCGCATTTCACCGCGATGGCTTTGCCGTTGGTGGCTTCGATCTGGCGAACGACATCATTCGCCGCCGCTTCGTTGGTCGCGTAACCGACCACGACCTTGAAGCCCTGCGCGGCGACCTTGAGTGCCGCCGCCCGCCCGATGCCACGGCTTCCGCCGGTGATGATGACGACGCTGTCGGTATCAGCAACCATGAGCATTCGCCTTTCAGCTACTCTCCGTCATGCCCGGCTCGTCCCGGGCATCCACGTCGTTGTGTCGATAAGGAGGCGTGGTGGCCGGGATAAACCCGGCCATAACGAAACGTCGATCAAAGATCCAGAACGAGACGGGCCGGATCTTCGAGGCTTTCCTTGACGCGGACGAGGAAGGTCACGGCTTCCTTGCCGTCGATGACGCGGTGATCGTAGCTCAATGCCAGATACATCATCGGGCGGATCTCGATCTTGCCGCCGACCACGACCGGACGCTCCTGAATCTTGTGCATGCCGAGGATACCGGCCTGCGGGGCGTTCAGGATCGGCGTCGACATCAGCGATCCGTAGATGCCACCATTGGTGATGGTGAAGGTGCCGCCCTGCATTTCGTCGATCTTGAGCTGACCGTCACGGGCGCGCTTGCCGAAGTCGGCGATGTCTTTCTCGATCCGCGAGATCGACTTGGTGTCGCATTCGCGCACGACGGGGACGACGAGGCCCTTGTCGGTGCCGACGGCGACGCCGACGTGATAGTAGTTCTTGTAGATGATGTCGCTGCCGTCGATCTCGGCATTGACGGCCGGGATGTCCTTCAGCGCCTGCACGCAGGCCTTGGTGAAGAAGCCCATGAAGCCGAGCTTGTTGCCGTGCTTCTTCTCGAACACATCCTTGTACTGCGCGCGCAATGCCATCACCGCGGTCATGTCGACCTCGTTGAAGGTGGTGAGCATCGCCGCGGTGTTCTGCACGTCCTTGAGGCGGCGGGCGATGGTCTGACGCAGCCGCGTCATCTTCACACGCTCTTCACGCGCGGCATCGTCGGCCGGCGAGGCGGCGCGCATCTGCACGGCGGCAGCGGACTGGTTCACCGGGGTCGGCGACGACGCGGCCTTCTCGATGGCGGCGAGCATGTCGCCCTTGGTGACGCGACCATCCTTGCCGCTGCCGGCAACGCCGGCGGCATCGACGCCGCTTTCGGCTGACAACTTGCGCACCGACGGCGCCTGCGGGGTATCGGCGGGTAGGCTCTTGGACGGTGCAGCAGGAGATGCAGGAGCCGCAGGGGCGGCGGCAGCGGTTGCGGCGGCAGCGGTCGCTGCGGTCGGCTTCACGGTCGAGGCATCGGAGGCGGCCGGCTTGGCGCCACCGGCGCCATCGGTGATCTGACCGAGCAGCGCGCCGACGGCGACGGTCTCACCGTCCTTGGCAACGATTTCGCCAAGCGTGCCGGCCGAGGGGGCCGGCACTTCGATCGTGACCTTGTCGGTCTCGAGTTCGACCAACGGCTCGTCGACAGCGACGGCGTCGCCGGCCTTCTTGAACCAGCGGCCGATGGTGGCTTCGGTCACGGACTCGCCGAGCGTGGGAACACGAATTTCAGTCATGGTCAGCTTCCTATTGCGTGCGGCCGGATGATCCCATCCTGAGGTTCTTGGATCGATCAAGCCGGAAAGAGGTCGAAGTCTAGATATCAATGAAGGCGGGTGCGCGAATGCCCCGCGCGAGGCGGGGCATTGCGGTGATGGAGATGGCTTAGCCGAGGGCCTCGTCGAGGAACGCCTTGAGCTGGGCGAGGTGCTTGGACATCAAACCGGTCGCGGTCGCAGCCGAAGCCGCGCGTCCGGCGTAACGCGGACGCTTGTGGGCGGCGTTGATCTGATTGAGCACCCATTCGAGATACGGCTCGATGAAGTGCCAGCCGCCCATGTTGCGCGGTTCTTCCTGGCACCAGACGAACTCCGCGCCCTTGAAGCGGGTCAATTCCTGCACCAGCGTCTTCAGCGGCACCGGATAGAGCTGCTCGATACGCAGCAAATACACATCGTCGATGCCGCGCTTCTCGCGCTCTTCGAACAGATCGTAATAGACCTTGCCCGAGCACAGCACGACGCGACGGATCTTGTTGTCGGGCTGCAGCTTCTCGGCATCGTCGAACAGCACGCGGTGGAACGAGGTGCCCGAGCCGAGCTGATCGAGCTTCGACACCGCACGCTTGTGGCGCAGCAACGACTTCGGCGTCATCACGATCAGCGGCTTGCGGATCTCGCGCTTGAGCTGGCGACGCAGCATGTGAAAGTAGTTGGCCGGCGTGGTCGGATTGACGACCTGCATATTGTCTTCCGCGCACATCTGCAGGAAGCGCTCGAGGCGTGCCGAGGAGTGCTCGGGGCCCTGGCCTTCATAGCCGTGCGGCAGCAGGCAGACGAGGCCCGACATGCGCAGCCACTTGCGTTCGCCCGACGAGATGAACTGGTCGAACACCACCTGGGCGCCGTTGGCGAAGTCGCCGAACTGCGCTTCCCACAGCGTGAGCGTATTCGGCTCCGCCAGCGTGTAGCCGTATTCGAAGCCGAGCACGGCTTCTTCCGACAGCAGCGAGTTGATGACTTCGTAGCGGCCCTGCTTCTCACCCAGATGATTGAACGGGGTGTAGCGGCTCTCGTCTTCCTGATCGAACAGCACCGAATGGCGCTGCGAGAAGGTGCCACGCTCCGAGTCCTGACCGGACAGCCGGATGTTGTGGCCTTCGTCCATCAGCGTGCAGAACGCCAGGGCCTCGCTGGTCGCCCAGTCGATGCCTTCACCGGACGAGATCGCCTTGGCGCGCGCGTCGAGGAAACGCTGCACCGTGCGATGGATGCGGAAGCCGTCCGGCGTGCTGGTGATCTTGGCTCCGATCGCACGCAGCGTCGCGACGTCGACACCGGTGACGCCGCGGCGCGGCTCCTCGTCTTCGCCCGCGATCTTGAGGCCCGACCATTTGCCGTCCATCCAGTCAGCCTTGTTCGGCTTGTAGCTGGTGCCGGCGTCGAGTTCGGTATCGAGCTTGGCGCGCCAGTCGGACTTCGCCTTGTCGAAGTCGGCCTGGGAGATCACGTTTTCGGCGATCAGTCGCTTGGAATAGAGATCGAGCGTGGTCTGGTGACCACCGATCTTCTTGTACATCACCGGCTGCGTGAACGCCGGCTCGTCGCCTTCGTTATGGCCGTGGCGGCGATAGCAGAACATGTCGATGACGACAGGCTTGTGGAATTTCTGCCGATACTCGATGGCGATCTTGGCCGCGAACACCACGGCTTCCGGATCGTCGCCGTTCACATGGAAGATCGGCGCGTCGATCATCTTCGCCACATCAGACGGATAGGGCGAGGAGCGCGAATAGCGCGGATAGGTGGTGAAACCGATCTGGTTGTTAACGATGAAGTGGATCGAACCGCCGGTGCGGTAACCCTTCAGGTCGGACAGTGCGAAACATTCCGCGACGACGCCCTGGCCGGCGAAAGCCGCGTCGCCATGCATCAAGAGCGGCAGCACCGAGATGCGTTCTTCCGGCGGATCGCCATGCTGATCCTGCTTGGCGCGCACCTTGCCGAGCACGACGGGATCGACGATTTCGAGATGCGACGGATTGGCGGTCAGCGACAGATGGATCTTGTTCTGGTCGAACTCGCGGTCCGACGACGCGCCGAGG
>SDZE01000275.1 GCA_004173095.1 Bradyrhizobiaceae bacterium | reverse complement strand
CGCCCGCAGGCGCCGCATCCACGTTCCGCCCAAAGACGCCTCATGAGAGCGCCCCTCGCGAACGAGACAGGCGGATGATGATGGGCGATGGGAATTTTGTCAAGAACAAAATGGGAACAATCTGCTTGCGGGGCATGCGCCGGCGCTTCACTTCTCCCTCCCTCCAGCGGCGAAGCCGCGCAGTGGGGAGGGTGGCCTGAGCGCAGCGAAGGACGGGTGGGGTCTCTCCCCGCGTGACGTCCTCTCGTGGGGAGAGACCCCACCCGTCTCGATGCTCGCTGAACGCTCGCCTCGATCCACCCTCCCCGCTGCGCTTCGCTTGGGGGAGGGAAATCAGAGCGTCGTTGCATTCAACAAAAAGGCCGGGCTGATGCCCGGCCTTTTCAAACTCAGTCCATCCGGCCGGCTTACGCCTGGCTGGCGATCTCCTTGCCGAGTGCAGCTTGCGCGGCAGCGAGGCGAGCGATCGGCACGCGGTAGGGCGAGCACGACACGTAATCGAGGCCGATCTCGTGGCAGAACGCCACCGAGGCCGGATCGCCGCCATGTTCGCCGCAAATGCCGACCTTGATGTTCGGGCGGGTCTTGCGGCCGCGAGCAACGCCGATCTTGACCAGCTCGCCGACGCCGTCGCGATCCACCGAGATGAACGGATCCACGGTGAGAATGCCCTTGGCGATATAGGTGCCGAGGAAGCTCGCTGCGTCGTCGCGGCTGATGCCGAAGGTGGTCTGGGTGAGATCGTTGGTACCGAACGAGAAGAACTCCGCGGTCTCCGCGATCTCGCCGGCCATCAGACAGGCGCGCGGCAATTCGATCATGGTGCCGACGCTGTAATTGAGTTTGCCGCCGGTCTCCTTGATCACGGCCTGCGCCGTGGCATCGATGCGTGCCTTGATCAGATCGAATTCCACCTTGGTGGCGATCAAGGGCACCATCACTTCGAGCACAACGGAATCGCCGGTGCGCTTGGCGGCTTCGATGGCCGCCTCGAACAGAGCGCGTGCCTGCATCTCGGCGATCTCGGGATAGGCGATGGCCAGGCGCACGCCGCGGAAACCGAGCATCGGGTTGAACTCGGACAGTTCACGGGCGCGATCGGCGAGCTTGCGCGGATCGGTGTTCATGACACGCGCGACTTCCTCGATCTCGCCCTGGGTGTGCGGCAGGAATTCGTGCAGCGGCGGATCGAGCAAGCGGATCGTCACGGGGAGCCCGTGCATGATCTCGAACAGCTCGACGAAATCGGCGCGCTGCATCGGCAGCAGCTTGGCCAATGCGGCGCGACGGGCCTGCTCGTCTTCGGCCAGGATCATCTCGCGCACGGTGCGAATGCGGGTCTCTTCGAAGAACATGTGCTCGGTACGGCACAGGCCGATGCCTTCCGCGCCGAACTTGATGGCGGTGCGGGCATCTTCCGGCGTGTCGCCGTTGACGCGGACCTTGAGCTTGCGAACCTTGTCGGCCCATCCCATCAGCGTGGAGAATTCGCCGGACAGTTCGGGCTCGATCATCGGCAAGCGCCCGGCCAGCACCTGGCCGGTGGAGCCGTCGATGGTGATGATGTCACCCGCCTTGAAGCTGCGGCCACCGATGGTCATGGTGCCGCGGCCGTAATCGACGCGGATGGCGCCGGTGCCGGAGACGCAAGGCTTGCCCATGCCGCGCGCGACCACCGCCGCATGCGAGGTCATGCCGCCGCGGGTGGTGAGAATGCCTTCCGAGGCGTGCATGCCGTGAATGTCTTCCGGCGACGTCTCGATGCGGACCAGGATGACCTTCTTGCCATCGGCCTGCAGCTTGGCGGCTTCGTCCGATGAGAACACGATTTCGCCGGACGCGGCACCCGGCGAGGCCGGCAGACCGGTGGCGATGACGTCGCGTTCGGCGGAGGGATCGATGGTCGGATGCAGCAGCTGGTCGAGCGACGCCGGATCGATGCGGGTGACCGCATCCTTCTGCGAGATCACGCCTTCATTGGCGAGTTCGACGGCGATGCGGATCGAAGCCTTGGCGGTGCGCTTGCCGTTGCGGGTCTGCAGCATCCACAGCTTGCCCTGCTCCACCGTGAATTCCATGTCCTGCATGTCACGATAGTGCTTCTCGAGCTGCTTGTAGATGCGGGTGAGCTCGTGGAAAGCCTCCGGCATCGCGGCTTCCATCGAAGCCTTGTCCGAGCCGCTCTCGATGCGCGCATCTTCGGTGATGTCCTGCGGCGTGCGGATACCCGCGACCACGTCTTCACCCTGCGCATTGATGAGGAATTCGCCGTACAGCTTGCTTTCACCGGTGGAGGGATTGCGCGTGAACGCGACGCCGGTGGCCGAGGTGTCGCCCATATTGCCGAACACCATGGCCTGCACATTCACGGCCGTGCCCCAGGATTCCGGGATGTCGTGGAGGCGACGATAGGTGATCGCGCGCTGGTTCATCCATGAGGAGAACACGGCGCCGATGGCGCCCCACAGCTGTGCATGCGGATCCTGCGGAAAATCCTTGCCGGTCTCGCGCGCGACGGCTTCCTTGTATTTGCCGACCAGCTTCACCCAGTCATCGCCGTCGAGATCGGTATCGAGCGTGTAGCCCTTGCTGTCCTTGTAGGTGTCCAGAATTTCTTCGAAGTGATGATGGTCGAAGCCGAGCACCACGTCGGAATACATGGTGATGAAGCGGCGATAGCTGTCATAGGCAAACCGCTTGTCGCCCGACAGCTCGGCCAGCGCCTCGACGGTGACGTCGTTGAGGCCGAGATTGAGCACGGTGTCCATCATGCCCGGCATCGAGGCGCGGGCGCCGGAGCGCACCGAGACCAGCAGCGGGTTCTTGTCGTCGCCGAACGTCTTCTTGGTGATCTTGCCGACCGTCTCCAGCGCCTTCTCGACCTGCGCCTTCAGCTCTTTCGGATAGGTGTTCTTGTTGTCGTAATAGAACACGCAGACGGAGGTCGGAATGGTGAAGCCGGGAGGCACCGGCAGGCCCAGATTGGCCATCTCGGCGAGATTGGCACCCTTGCCGCCCAGCAGGTTGCGCATCTCCGACTTGCCTTCGGACTTGCCGCCGCCGAACGAATAGACCCACTTGCCGGGCTTGCCGAGATTGGACGCGGGTTTAGCGGCGACAGACTTGGACGCGACAGACTTGGCCGACTTCGCCACCATCGCCTTGTTCGCAACCGGGGCCTTTTTGGCGACCTTGGCGATGACCTTCTTCGCCGGCACCTTGGCTTTCGCAACGGATTTCGCGGGCGCCTTCAAAGCCTTGCGGGCAGCGGGAGCAGCCTTCGCAGCCGGCTTGGACACCGACTTGGACGCCGACTTGGCAGCTTTGGACTTCGCGACGGCTTGCTTGGCAGCCTTCTTGGACTTCGATGCGGTTTTGGCCATGGTTCTCAATCGATCCGGCGAGAGGATGGAGACGGGTAGGAACCGCCTTACACCACGTTTAGGCGACGTGGTGCAAGCGACGGAGCCGGTAGCTCTGTAAGGAATTCAGATGTCGGAATTTAGCCGATTTTCAGCATCCGGAACACGCCGAGACCGAC
>SDZE01000475.1 GCA_004173095.1 Bradyrhizobiaceae bacterium | reverse complement strand
GTGAGATCGATCTTCATGGTGAGCTCCAATGCTGTGATGGAGCTGATATTGGAACTGGGATGTGGTGTCGCAATGACGGCTCACGCTGCAGTGAGCAACCGGAGGGAGGGCAAAGCGCAGCGTGCCCGCCATCGTCGTGCCGTTCATCGTGGTGGGCACGCTACGCTTTGCCCACCCTACAAAAAAACGGCGCCCGGAGGCGCCGCTTTGAAACTTAAATTCTGGTGGCTTACGCCGCTTCGGCTTCGCCACCCTGCACCGGGCCCGAATCCTTGCCCTTGGCATCTTCATCGCGATCGACGAACTCGATCACGGCCATCGGCGCGTTGTCGCCGTAGCGGAAGCCGGCCTTGATGATACGGGTATAGCCGCCCTGACGATCGGCATAGCGCTTGGCCAGCACGTCGAACAGCTTGCGGACCTGATCCTGATCCTTCATCTCGCTGATGGCCTGACGGCGCTTGTCGAGACCACCCTTCTTGCCGAGGGTGACCAGCTTCTCCACGATCGGGCGGAGCTCCTTGGCCTTCGGCAGCGTGGTGACGATCTGCTCGTGCTTGATCAGCGACGCGCACATATTGGCGAACATCGCCTTGCGGTGTTCGGCGGTGCGGTTGAGTTTGCGATGAACCTTGCCGTGACGCATTGAAGTAGTCCTCTATTCAGTTTGCCGCGACGGTTCGTCGGACATCATGTTGCAGGTGGGCCGCCTGCGTTCGCCCAGAACCACGACCGGGAGCGTCCCGGCCGTGTTCAATTCGTTGCTCAGTAATGGTCTTCGAAGCGCTTGGCCAGCTCGTCGATATTCTCCGGCGGCCAACCGGGCACTTCCATGCCGAGATGCAGACCCATCTGGGCCAGCACTTCCTTGATCTCGTTAAGCGACTTGCGGCCGAAGTTCGGGGTACGGAGCATTTCCGCTTCCGACTTCTGCACGAGATCGCCGATATAGACGATGTTGTCGTTCTTCAGGCAGTTCGCCGAACGCACCGACAGCTCGAGTTCGTCCACCTTCTTGAGGAAGGCCGGGTTGAAAGCGAGATCCGGAATGACTTCCTGAGCGACTTCCTTGCGCGGCTCTTCGAAATTCACGAACACGTTGAGCTGGTCCTGCAGGATGCGCGCAGCGTAAGCCACGGCGTCCTCGGGCGTCAGCGCGCCGTTGGTCTCGATGGTCATGGTCAGCTTGTCGTAATCGAGGATCTGGCCCTCGCGGGTGTTCTCGACCTTGTAGCTGACCTTACGGACCGGCGAGTACAGGCTGTCGACCGGGATCAGGCCGATCGGCGCATCTTCCGGACGGTTGTGCTCGGCAGCGACATAGCCCTTGCCGCCGGCAACGGTGAATTCCATGCGGATTTCAGCGCCGTCGTCGAGCGTGCAGAGCGGCAGATCGGGGTTGAGCACAGTGACGTCGCCCACGGTCTGGATGTCACCAGCGGTGACGGCACCCGGGCCCTGCTTCTTCACGACCATGCGCTTCGGGCCTTCGCCCTGCATCTTGATCGCGATGTCCTTCACGTTCAGCACGATATCGGTGACGTCTTCACGCACGCCGGCAATCGACGAGAACTCGTGCAACACGCCATCGATCTGCACCGCCTGCACGGCCGCGCCCTGCAGCGACGACAACAGGATGCGACGCAGCGCGTTGCCGAGGGTCTGTCCGAAGCCACGCTCAAGCGGCTCAGCGACGAGCGTCGCGAAACGCGTGGGATCGCTGCCAGGGGTTACCTGCAGCTTGTTGGGGCGGATAAGCTCTTGCCAATTTTTCTGGATCGTCATTGGGTCACCCATGGCCATCGAACTCTCTGGCTTGGAGATCGCGGAATAAGTCCGCGTAAGATAAGGCAAACGCAATTGCGGGCGGCCGAGCCACCCGCAATTCAAATATCGTTAGACGCGGCGGCGCTTGCGCGGGCGGCAGCCGTTATGCGGCACCGAGGTCACGTCACGGATCGAGGTGACGGTGAAGCCGGCGGCCTGCAGCGCGCGGAGCGCCGATTCGCGACCCGAACCCGGACCGCCCACTTCGACCTCGAGGGTGCGCATGCCGTGTTCCTGCGCCTTCTTGGAAGCGTCTTCGGCAGCGACCTGCGCCGCATACGGGGTCGACTTGCGCGAACCCTTGAAGCCCATCGTGCCGGCCGAGGACCAGGCAATCGTATTGCCCTGCGCATCGGTGATGGTGATGGTGGTATTGTTGAACGACGAGTTCACATGCGCGACGCCCGAAGCGATGTTCTTGCGTTCGCGACGACGGATGCGGCCGGCTTCCTTTGCCATGGTAGACCTTTCTTGAGATATCAACGCCGCCGTATTGCCAGCGGCTACACCGAAAAATGCAAACGACGAACAGGGAGCGGCGACATGATCGCCACTCCCTGTTCGCGGTAAGCGCTAAATTACTTCTTCTTACCTGCGATGGCCTTGGCCGGACCCTTGCGGGTGCGCGCATTGGTATGCGTACGCTGGCCACGAACCGGCAGACCGCGACGATGACGCAGGCCGCGGTAGCAGCCGAGATCCATCAGGCGCTTGATGTTCATGCCCGTCTCACGACGAAGATCGCCTTCGACCATGTAATCGCGATCGATGACTTCGCGGATCTGAAGAACCTCGGCGTCGCTCAGCTGATTGACGCGACGATCCTCGGCGATCTTCACCTTCTCAATGATATCGGCCGCATTCTTCTGGCCGATGCCATGAATGTACTGCAGCGCGATCAGAACGCGCTTATTGGTCGGAATGTTTACACCGGCGATACGGGCCACAACTTCTCTCCTGTCACCAGCCGATCATGAACTGGCATTATCTTCAAATGTGTCGGGCGGGCATTCACAATGCGCGAATACGACGCCCGTCCCAACTTACCTTTGGGGCCCGGCATCGTCTGGAATCTTCCGACTGGATGCGGACTTAATAAAGGACTCAACTCGGTTACGTCAACCACGCCCTAGCGACGGGCCCGCTTTTTAGCAAGCTTCGGGCTGGACTTGGTTTTCTTCTTGCTCGGCGTCTTGACGGCCTTCTTGGCCACCTTTTTCACCAATTTGGCCGCTTTTTTGACGGCTTTCTTGGCAGGTTTCGTGGTTTTGGCTGCGGATCCAGCCTTGGCAGCCTTTTTGGGCGCCTTCGCGGCCTTCTTGGCAGCCTTCTTCAGAGTCTTCGAAGCTGCTTTTTTCGCGGTTTTGGCCTTCTTGGCCGGAGCCTTTGCAGCCTTCTTTGCGGAAGCAGTCTTAGCCGCAGCCTTCTTCGCTGGAGCCTTCTTCGCTGGCGCCTTCTTAGCCGATTTGGCTGCCTTCTTGGGGGCTGCCGACTTCTTCGCGGAAGCCTTCTTGGCGGCCTTGCGGGTCGGCTTGACCGAACCGCTGGCGTCGCTGATCGCAGCCAATACGCGATCGATCTCAAGCGTCACTTCATCGATCGTCATCATGCCATTGATAGTGATCAGCTTACGCTTTTCCGAATAGTAATCGATCAGCGGCTCGGTGGACGCGCGATAGGCGGCCAAGCGCTTCGACAGCACTTCCGGCGTATCGTCGGCACGCACGGCCTCGCCGCGGGCGACCATCTCGGCGACGCGGGTTTCCACGCGCTCGAGCAGCGCACCTTCGTTGACGCGCAGTTCGACGGCCGCGTCGAGGTTGAGACCCTTGGACTTCAATAGCACATCCAGCGCCTCAGCCTGCGGCACGGTGCGCGGGAAGCCATCGAGGATGAAGCCATTGGCAGCATCCGCCTGCTCGATGCGATCGGAGATGATGCCGATCACAACCTCGTCGGGCACCAGGCCGCCTGCGGCCATGATGTCCTTGGCCTTGAGACCGATCTCGGTCTCGGCTGCCACTGCGGCACGGAGCATGTCGCCCGTGGAGAGTTGCACGATGCCGTGGCGCGCCACGAGACGCTGCGCCTGTGTTCCCTTGCCCGCCCCCGGCGGCCCGAGAAGAATCAGTCTCATTTACGCCGGCCCTTCAGCTTCGACTTACGGATCAAACCTTCATACTGGTGCGCCAGCAAGTGGCCCTGCACCTGGGCGACCGTATCCATGGTCACACTGACCACGATCAGCAGCGAGGTGCCGCCGAAGTAGAACGGGACTGCAGCATAGGAGATCATGATTTCGGGAATCAAGCAGACGATCGCCAGATAAGCGGCACCGACCACGGTAATACGCGACAGCACGTAATCGATATATTCCGCCGTCCGCTCACCCGGACGGATGCCCGGAATGAAGCCGCCATGCTTCTTCAGATTGTCCGCGGTCTCGGTCGGGTTGAACACGATCGCGGTGTAGAAGAACGCGAAGAACACGATCAAAGACACGTACAGCACGAGGAATAGTGGGCGGCCATGGCTCAGCTGGGTGGTGATCGTCTGGAACCACTCCGGCCCTTTGCCCGCATTGAAGCTGGCAATGGTGGCCGGCAGCAGCAACAGCGACGATGCAAAGATCGGCGGAATCACGCCCGAGGTGTTGAGCTTGAGCGGCAGATGCGAGGACTGCCCCTCGAACATCTTGTTGCCGACCTGACGCTTCGGATACTGGATCAGCAGACGGCGCTGCGCCCGCTCCATGAAGACGATGAACGCGATCACGGCCACGGCCATCACGATCACGACCAGAATCAGACCGGTGGACAGCGCGCCCTGCCGGCCGAGTTCGAGCATATTGGCGATCGCTGCCGGCAATTCGGCGACGATGCCGGCCAGAATGATCAGCGAAATGCCGTTGCCGATGCCGCGCGAGGTAATCTGCTCACCCAGCCACATCAGGAACATGGTGCCGCCCGTCAGCGTCACCGAAGCCGAGATGAGGAAGAACACGCCGGGCTCGCTGACCACATTGCCGGCGCTCTGCAGGCCCGCCGCGATGGCATAGGACTGGAAGGCAGCCAGGATGACGGTCAAGTAGCGGGTGTATTGATTGAGCGTCTTGCGACCGGCCTCGCCCTCTTTCTTGAGCGCTTCGAGCTGCGGCGACACGGTGGTCAGAAGCTGGATGATGATCGATGCCGAAATATACGGCATGATGTTCAGCGCGAAAATCGCCATGCGATTGATGCCGCCGCCCGCGAACATGTTGAACATGCCGAGGATGCCGCCAGCCTGCTGGCGGAACACCTGCTCCCAGGCCGACGGGTCGATGCCGGGCAGCGGGATATAGGTGCCGAACCGATAAACAAGCAGCGCACCCAGGGTGAACCAGATGCGCTTCTTCAGTTCTTCGGCCTTACCGAGGGCGGCAAAGTTGAGATTGGAGGCGAGTTGCTCTGCTGCAGAGGCCATGTCGGACTTTCTCCCGGACCTCTCGAACCGAGGTGTCTGCGTGAACGAGACACCCGGCGAGGCCGGACGTTACTTGTGCTCGGTATTGATAGATTCCAGCGGAGATAAAATCTACCCGAACACCGCGCAAGGCCGCCTGCTGACGCAGGCGGCGCGCAGAGATCAGGCGGCTTCGCCGTCTTCCGTCTTGGCGGGGGCGAGGATGGTCACCTTGCCGCCGGCCTTCTCGATCGCTTCGACGGCGGCCTTCGAGGCGCCGGCAACTTCAAGCACGATCTTCGCCTTGATCTCGCCGCGGCCGAGCACACGCACGCCGGCCTTGGCGCGACGAATCACGCCGGCTTCGACCAGCGAAGCCGCGGTGATGGTGCCCTTGGCGTCGAGCTTCTTGCTATCGATCGCGTCCTGGAGGCGGTCCAGGTTGATCTCGGCAAAGTCGAGACGGAAGATGTTGTTGAAGCCGCGCTTCGGCAGACGGCGATGCAATGGCATCTGGCCGCCTTCGAAGCCCTTGATGCGCACGCCTGAACGTGCGGTCTGGCCCTTGCCGCCACGGCCGCCGGTCTTGCCCTTGCCGGAGCCGATGCCACGGCCGATGCGCATACGCTTCTTACGGGAGCCGGCGTTATCGGCGATATCGCTGAGCTTCATCGTTCTGTTTCCTGTTGCGTCCTGCCCTTCCGGAGCGGCCAAATGGCCCGTTCTGCCGAAAAGCCAGTGTCATCCTAGCGGCAACCATGGCCGGCTCGGGACGACGTGAAAGTCCTTAGTCCTCGACCACGCGGACGAGGTGCTGCACCTTGGCGATCATGCCGCGAACTTCCGGGCTGTCCTGCAGCTCGCTGACGCGACCGATCTTGTTGAGCTTCAGGCCGACCAGGGTCGAGCGCTGCGAGTGATGACGGCGGATCGCGCTGGCGATCTGCTCCACCTTGAGGGTCTTTGCGGCCTGGGCCATTTCGAATGCTCCGAAAGAGACTTAAGTTAGCACGATCCCGTCGGAAAAGCGGTACCCCGCTTTTCCGTGATCATGCCGCCTTACTCGGCGACCACTTCTGCATCGGAGCCAACGCGGCGCGACTGCAGGGTGGAAACCTTGAGGTTACGGCGAGCGGCGACCGAACGCGGCGAATCCTGATGCTTCAGCGCGTCGAAAGTGGCGCGAACCATGTTGTACGGATTCGACGAGCCGACCGACTTGGCGACCACGTCCTGGATGCCGAGCGTCTCGAACACGGCGCGCATCGGACCGCCGGCGATGATGCCGGTACCAGCCGGAGCCGAACGCAGATACACGCGGCCAGCACCGTGGCGACCAGCGATATCGTGGTGCAGCGTGCGGCCCTCGCGCAGAGCCACGCGCGTCAGGTTGCGCTTGGCACTGTCGGTTGCCTTGCGGATCGCTTCCGGAACTTCACGGGCCTTACCGTGACCGAAACCAACCCTGCCCTTCTGATCGCCGATCACGACCAGGGCGGCGAAGCCGAACCGCTTACCACCCTTAACGACCTTCGCCACACGGTTGATGTGGACGAGCTTGTCGACGAATTCGCTATCACGCTCTTCCCGGGGGCCCCGGTCGCGTCCGCCGCGTTCGCGTTCACCTGCCATGGTGTTTTCCAATCTTTTTGAAGCTTTCGCTTCTGTGTCCGTTCAATTCTAAGAATGCAAAACGCTTAGAAGCTCAGCCCGCCTTCGCGAGCGGCATCTGCCAGCGCCTTGACGCGACCGTGGTACAGATACTGACCACGATCGAAGATCACTTCCTTGACGCCATTCTTGACGGCACGCTCCGCGAGAAGCTTGCCGACGGCCTGCGCCGCATCGACATCCGCGCCGGTCTTGCCACCATCGCGCAACGACTTCTCCAGCGACGAGGCGGACGCAAGCGTCTCGCCCTTCAGGTCGTCGATGACCTGCGCATAGATGTGCTTCGACGAACGGAACACCGACAGACGCGGACGACCATTGGCATTGCGGCGAATGGACAGACGAACGCGCTGCTTGCGCCGGGCATTCGTAATCTTGAGTTTCGACATGACCCGCTCCGTTACTTCTTCTTGCCTTCCTTGCGGAAGATAAATTCGTCGGAATAACGCACGCCCTTGCCCTTATAGGGCTCCGGCGGACGATAGCTGCGGATCTCGGCAGCAACCTGACCGACGCGTTGCGAGTCGATACCGGCGACGTTGATCTCGGTCGGCTTCGGCACGGTGATCGTGATGCCTTCCGGGATCTGGTAGACAACGTCATGGCTGTAACCGAGCGCGAGCTGCAGGTTCTTGCCCTGCAGCGCGGCGCGGTAACCAACGCCGGTGATTTCGAGCTTCTTCTCGAAGCCCTTGGTGACGCCATCGAGCAGATTCGCGATCTGCGCGCGAGCGGTACCGTAGAGCGAGCGCGCGCGCTTGGTTTCCATGCGCGGAGCGACCGTGATCTTGCCGTCCTTCATCTCGACAGAGACGTCGTCGTGAACGACGAACTGAAGAGCGCCCTTGGGGCCCTTCATCTTGACGGTCTGCCCTTCTACATTCGCGGTAACGCCAGAGGCGATCGCGACGGGCTTTTTGCCTACACGGGACATGAGCTATCCTTCCTCAGAACACCGTGAAGAGAACTTCGCCGCCCACGTTCGCGTCTCGCGCGGCGTGGTCGGCCATGATTCCCTTCGGCGTCGACAGAACCGAAATACCGAGGCCATTGCGGACGCGCGGCAGGTTCTTCACCGAGACATAAACGCGGCGGCCCGGCTTGGACACGCGCGCAATCTCGCGAATAACGGGTTCGCCATCGAAGTACTTCAGTTCGATCTCGAGCTCGCTGCGGCCGTTGGCATGCTCGATCGACGCGAAGTCACGGATGTAACCTTCGGTCTTCAGAACTTCGAGCACATTGGCGCGCATCTTCGAGCCCGGGGTCGAAACCTTGGACTTGGTACGCATCTGCGCATTGCGGATACGGGTGATCAGATCGCTGATTGGATCGTGCGTGGACATCTGCGACCCTCCCTTACCAGCTCGACTTCACGAGCCCGGGAACCAGGCCGTTCGACCCGAGATCACGCAGCGCGATGCGGCTGAGCTTGTTGAGACGATAGACCGAGTGCGGACGACCGGTCACTTCGCAGCGGTTCATGATCCGAACCGGCGACGAGTTACGGGGCATCTCGGCCAGCTTCAGGGTCGCGGCGAACCGCTCTTCCATCGGCTTATCCTTGTCGGCAATGATGGCCTTGAGACGTGCGCGCTTCGGCGCAGCGTTCGCAGACATCCGCTTGCGACGGTTATTCTTTTCGATCGAACTTTTCTTTGCCATGCTTGGCTCCTGGGTTACCGCGTTTGATCAGCTTGTCGTCTGATCACTGCCGGAACGGGAAATTGAAAGCGGTCAACAAAGCGCGGGCCTCGTCATCGGTCTGCGCCGTGGTGCAAACCGTGATGTCCATGCCCAGCGGCGAATCCCCGGCTTTATCGAAATCGATTTCCGGGAAAATGATGTGCTCCTTGAGGCCGAGCGAGTAGTTGCCACGGCCGTCGAAGCTCTTGCCGTTGAGACCGCGGAAGTCGCGGACGCGCGGCAATGCGACGTTCACCAAACGATCGATGAACTCGTACATCTTGGTCTTGCGCAGCGTGACCTTGGCGCCGATCGGCTGGTTTTCACGCAGCTTGAAGGTCGCGATGGCGACGCGCGAATAGGTCACGACAGCCTTCTGGCCGGCGATCAGCGACAGATCGGCGGCGGCGGTCTCGGCCTTCTTACGGTCGTTGACGGCTTCGCCAACGCCCATGTTGAGGACGACTTTGTCCAGACGCGGAACCTGCATGACGTTCTCGTAGCCGAACTGTTCGATCAGCTTGGCACGAATGCTTTCGTCATACTGACTGCGCAGACGCGGAATGTAGGCGGTCTCAGACATCAGATCTCTGCTCCCGAACGCTTGGCGACACGCACCTTGGTGCCGTCTGCCTGAATCTTGAAACCGACGCGGGTCGGCTTGCCGTCCGCACCAACGATGGCGATGTTCGACAGCTGGATCGGCGCCTCTTTCGAGATGATGCCGCCTTCCTGGGTCTGCGACTGCTTCTGGTGACGCTTGACCATGTTGACGCCGCGCACCAGCGCTTTGCCATCGGTCGGGCGCACTTCGAACACCTCACCGGTGCGACCCTTGTCGCGGCCGGTCAGGACGATGACTTTGTCACCCTTGCGGATCTTGGCAGCCATTACAGCACCTCCGGCGCAAGCGAAATGATCTTCATGTGGTTCTTGGCACGCAGTTCGCGCGGCACCGGCCCGAAGATACGGGTACCGACCGGCTCCGACTGATTGTTGATCAGAACGGCGGCGTTGCGATCGAAGCGGATGACGGATCCGTCCGGACGGCGGATGTCCTTGCGGACCCGCACCACGACGGCCTTCATGACGTCGCCCTTCTTCACCTTCCCGCGCGGGATGGCTTCCTTGATCGATACGACAATTACGTCGCCAACGGATGCATAACGGCGCTTGGATCCACCAATCACCTTGATGCACATGACACGGCGTGCGCCTGAATTATCGGCCACGTCGAGGTTGGTCTGCATCTGAATCATTGATGCACCTCGTCCTCTGATTATGCGCTAAGCGCGGATTAAGCGGTTTTCTGTTCGCCCCGGACAACCGTCCAGCGCTTCAACTTCGAGATCGGCTTGCTCTCTTCGATCCACACGGTGTCGCCTGGCTTGAACTGGTTGTTCTCGTCATGCGCGTGATAGTTCTTCGAGCGGCGAATGGTCTTCTTGTAGATCGGGTGCGTGAAGCGACGGTCGACGCGCACAACGATGGTCTTCGCCTGCTTGTCACTGACGACCACGCCCTGCAGAGTACGTTTCGGCATGTGCGGCCCCTTACTTCGACTTGCCGTCGCGCTTTTGCGCGGCGATCGTCTTGATACGTGCGATATCGCGGCGAGCTTCACGCAGGCGCGAGGTGTTTTCCAGCTGCCCGGTGGCGCGCTGGAAGCGCAGGTTGAAGCGCTCCTTCTTCAGATTGAGGACGGCGTCGTCCATCTGATCGGAGCTCATTGCGCGGATATCGCTGGTCTTCATTTCAGCCATGGCTCAATCCTTACTCGGCAATACGCGACACGAAGCGCGTCTTGATCGGCAGCTTGGCGGCGGCGAGCGTCATTGCTTCTCGCGCGATCTGCGGCGTCACGCCGTCGATCTCGAAAATCAGCTTGCCCGGCTTCACGCGCGCGACCCACAATTCCGGCGAACCCTTACCGGAGCCCATGCGGACTTCGGCAGGCTTCTTCGACACTGGAACGTCTGGGAAAATCCGGATCCAGACGCGACCGGCGCGCTTCATGTGACGGGTCAGTGCACGACGAGCAGCTTCGATCTGACGTGCGGTGATACGCTCAGGTGCCATCGCCTTCAGGCCGAACTGACCGTAAGCCAGTGTCGCGCCAGACGACGCAACGCCGTGAATACGGCCCTTGTGCGCCTTGCGGAACTTGGTCTTCTTTGGTTGCATCATGGCTTTACGCCCTCAAACCTTCTATTTGAACGCTCAGGCAGCGTCGCGGCGCGGGCGGGAATTGTCGCCTTCTGCCATACGCTTGTCCTGGGCCATCGGATCGTGCTCGAGGATCTCGCCCTTGAAGATCCAGACCTTGACGCCACAGGTGCCGAAGGTCGTGAACGCGGTACCCACACCGTAGTCGATGTCGGCGCGCAGCGTGTGCAACGGCACGCGACCTTCGCGATACCATTCCATACGTGCGATTTCAGCACCGCCCAGACGACCCGAGCAGTTGATACGAATGCCCTCGGCGCCAAGACGCATCGCCGACTGAACGGCACGCTTCATGGCGCGGCGGAACGCGACGCGGCGCTCGAGCTGCTGCGCGATCGACTCGGCAACCAGGGTCGCGTCGAGTTCCGGCTTGCGGATTTCGACGATGTTGAGCACGACGTCCGACGCGGTGATGTCGGACACCTTCTTGCGCAGCTTGTCGATGTCGGCGCCCTTCTTGCCGATCACCACGCCCGGACGCGCCGAGTGAATGGTGACGCGGCACTTCTTGTGCGGACGCTCGATGATGATCTTGGCGACAGCCGCCTGCTTCAGCTCCTTGTGGAGCATCTCGCGGATCTTGATGTCTTCGTGCAGCAGCTTGCCGTACTCGTTCTTGCCGGCGTACCAGCGAGAATCCCAAGTCCGGTTGATGCCGAGGCGCAGACCGATTGGATTGATCTTTTGACCCATCTTACTCTCCTGCCTGCTTACGCGGCTTCAGCTTCGACCTGACGAACGACGATCGTCAGCTGCGCAAACGGCTTAAAGATACGACCCGAACGACCACGGCCGCGCGGTGAGAAACGCTTCATGACGATGCCCTTGCCAACATGCGCCTCGGAGACGATCAGTGCGTCAACATCGAGGTCATGGTTGTTTTCGGCGTTCGCAATCGCCGATTCGAGGCACTTCTTTACATCAACTGCGATCCGCTTGCGCGAAAATTGCAGATCAGCGAGGGCTGCCGAGGCCTTACGACCGCGGATCATTTGCGCCACCAAGTTCAACTTCTGCGGGCTGACGCGCAGCATGCGGGCGATTGCCTTGGCTTCGTTATCCGGGAGAACCCGTTCGCGCTTTGGTTTGCTCATGACTGTGCGCCTTACTTCTTGGACTTCTTGTCGCCGGCGTGGCCATGGAAGGTACGGGTCGGCGAGAACTCGCCGAACTTGTGACCAACCATTTCCTCGCTGATAGCGACAGGAACATGTTTCTGACCATTGTAGACGCCGAAGGTCAGTCCGACGAACTGCGGCAGGATCGTCGAGCGACGGCTCCAGATCTTGATCACTTCATGACGGCCTGACGAACGTGCGGTATCTGCCTTCTTGAGCAGAGAACCCTCAACGAACGGGCCTTTCCAGACTGAACGAACCATGTCCGGCGATCCTTACTTCTTCCGCTTGTGGCGGCTGATGAGAATGAACTTGTCCGTGGACTTGTTCGAACGGGTCTTCTTACCCTTGGTCGGCTTACCCCAGGGCGTCACCGGGTGACGACCACCCGAGGTACGACCTTCACCACCACCGTGCGGATGGTCGATCGGGTTCATGACGACGCCGCGGTTATGCGGGCGCCAGCCGAGCCAGCGGGTACGACCGGCCTTGCCGATCGAGGTGTTCATGTGATCCGGGTTCGACACAGCGCCGATCGTGGCGGTGCAACGACCGTGAACCAGGCGCTGTTCGCCCGAGTTCAGACGGATGATCACGTAGTCGTGGTCACGGCCGACCAACTGGGCGTAGGTGCCAGCCGAACGGGCGATCTGACCGCCCTTGCCGATCTTCATCTCGACGTTATGCACGATCGTGCCGATCGGCATGTTGCCCAGCGGCATGACGTTGCCAGGCTTCACGTCGACGTAGCTGCCGGCGATCACGGTGTCGCCGACCGCCAGACGCTGCGGCGCCAGGATGTAGGACAGCTCGCCGTCCTCATACTTGATCAGCGCGATGAACGCGGTGCGGTTCGGATCGTATTCCAGGCGCTCGACCTTGGCCGGAACGTCCAGCTTGGTGCGCTTGAAGTCGACCATACGGTACGTCTTCTTATGGCCACCGCCACGGAAGCGCACAGTAATGCGACCGGTGTTGTTACGACCGCCTGCCGAGTGCTTGCCTTCGGTCAGAGTCTTGACCGGCTTGCCCTTGTACAGCGCCGAACGATCGACCAGGACCAGCTGGCGCTGGCCGGGCGTCGTGGGATTGTATGTCTTAAGTGCCATCGTTGATCGCCCTTATAGCCCGGTCGTGACGTCGATGCGGTGGCCGTCCTCGAGGGTGACGACTGCGCGCTTGACATCAGACTGCGAACCGAAAGTGCCGCGGAAGGCTTTTGACTTGCCCTTGCGCACCAGCGTGTTCACGCTCTTCACCTTGACGTCGAACAGCTTTTCGACGGCATCCTTGATCTGCGGCTTGGTCGCCTTGCTCGCAACCTTGAACACGACCTTGTTGAACTCGGACGCGGTGGTCGCCTTTTCGGTGATCACCGGGGCCACGATCACGTCGTAATGGCGCGGATCGATATTCTTCATTTGAAGCGCGCCTCCAACGCATCAAGCGCCGCCTTGGTCAGAACCAGCTTCTGACGACGCAGAATGTCATAGACGTTGATGCCCTGGATCGGCAGCACGTCGATGTTCGGGATGTTGCGGGCCGCCTGGGCGAAACCGACATGAAGCTCGGCACCGTCGATGATCAGCGCATTGGTCAGACCGAGACCCGAGAAGTGGCCGATCAGGGCCTTCGTCTTCGCGGCTTCCAGGCTGGCATTCTCGATCACGATCAGGCTGCCGTCCTTGGCTTTCGCCGACAGCGCATGCTTCAGAGCGAGCGCACGCACCTTCTTCGGCAGATCGGTCGCATGCGAACGCACGACCGGACCAAAGGCGCGACCACCGCCACGGAACTGCGGCACGCGGGCCGAGCCGTGACGAGCACCGCCGGTGCCCTTCTGCTTGTACATCTTCTTGCCGGTGCGCATGATCTCTGCGCGACCCTTGGTCTTGTGGTTGCCCGACTGGCGCTTTGCGAGCTGCCAGTTGACGCAACGCTGGATCAGATCGCTGCGCGGATCGAGACCGAAAATGGTGTCGGAGAGCTGGACCGAGCCGGCTTCCTTACCTTCGAGCGTGGTGACCTTCAATTCCATCTCACGCACCCTCTTGCTGGGCCGCAGCCTCGGCTTCGCCGCCCGCAACCTTGAACTTGCCGGGCTTCGGAGCTTCCTTCGGCAACGGCTTCTTGACGGCGTCGCGCACGCGAATCCATCCGCCCTTGGAGCCGGGAACGGCGCCTTCGACGAGGATCAAGCCACGCTCGACATCGAGTTGCACAACACGCAGGTTCAGCGTGGTGATGCGATCGACGCCCATATGGCCGGCCATCTTCTTGTTCTTGAAGGTCTTGCCCGGGTCCTGACGGCCACCGGTCGAACCGATCGAACGATGCGACACCGACACACCGTGCGTGGCGCGCAGACCGCCGAAGTTCCACCGCTTCATACCGCCGGCAAAACCCTTACCGACCGAGGTGCCGGTGACGTCGACGAACTGGCCGACGACGAAGTGGTCGGCCTGGATCTCGGCGCCGACCGGGAGCAGCGCGTCTTCCGACACGCGGAACTCGGCGACCTTGCGCTTCGGTTCGACATTGGCGACCGCGAACTGTCCGCGCTCGGCCTTGGGCATATAGACGGTCTTACGCGAACCCGATCCGAGCTGCAGAGCGACATAGCCGTTCTTCTCGGTGGTGCGATGACCCAGCACCTGGCAATTGCCAAGCTTCAGAACGGTCACAGGGATATGCTCGCCGGCCTCTGTAAAGACCCGCGTCATTCCGACCTTCTGTGCGATCACTCCGGAGCGCATCGGCGTGCTTCCTGTTCTTTCTGTCCGTTTGACCGGACGGGACTAAAAAATCTTAGAGCTTGATTTCGACGTCGACGCCGGCGGCCAGATCGAGCTTCATCAAAGCATCGACGGTCTGCGGGGTCGGGTCGACGATATCGAGGAGACGCTTGTGGGTGCGCATCTCGAACTGCTCGCGGCTCTTCTTGTCGACGTGCGGCGAACGGTTGACCGTGAACTTCTCGATGCGCGTGGGCAGCGGGATCGGTCCGCGGACCTGTGCACCCGTGCGCTTCGCCGTGCTCACGATCTCGCGGGTCGACGCATCGAGGATGCGATGATCGAACGCCTTGAGTCGAATGCGGATATTCTGGCCGTTCATTGCCGTTTGTCTTTCTCTGAAAGCGAATGGTCGGTAGCGAGTAGCGAGTAGCGAAACCCGCTACTCACCACGTCCTGTTCGCGTCCTTACTCGATGATCGAAGCGACGACGCCTGCACCGACGGTGCGGCCGCCTTCACGGATGGCGAAGCGCAGCTTCTCTTCCATCGCGATCGGCACGATCAGGTGCACTTCCATGGCGATGT
>SDZE01000624.1 GCA_004173095.1 Bradyrhizobiaceae bacterium | reverse complement strand
GCGGCCGGAGCCGGGGCGGCAGCTTTCGGCGCCTGCGCCAGCGCCTGCATCGCCCAGAGCGACATCGCGCTCGCCAAAATCACACCTGCAGACCTGCGCATGACGTCCCCCGTGAAACCGGCCGGATCGGGCCGGGTGAAATAGCTCGATGGCAAGTGTAACGTGATTTCACCGGCCGCCGCCATCGCATTGACGGCCGCTTTGCGTCATCGGCGCTGCAGTGTCCACATGCTTTCCTTGATCCGCCCTCGGCCGCGTTTCGTTGCACATGGCGCACAGCCACGTTCTCGCATGTGCACGGAAAAGGTTGCTCTTCTTGTCCCTCCTCGGAGCGCAGCGAATGGGGAGGGTGGCGCGAGCCTGACGAAGCGAAGCTTCGTTATGGCGAGTGACGGGTGGGGTCTCTCCCCACTGCGCGGCTTCGCCGCTGGAGGGAGGGGGCATGACGCTCGGCGCGTCGCTTGTTCAACATGTCAAACAGCCACGTCTCTTTCTTCGACCACGTCATTCCCTCAAAACATGAATCCGCCATCTCGCGGCGCCGGAGCGTCCGAGGTGTGAGCATTTCTCCCCTCGAGACATGAGGGGAGGCGGCACGCCGTAAGGCGCGTTGGGTAGCTTTTGACGCTGCTCCTGCCTGCTGGATCGCCAGCAAACCCGAGCCGCGCAACGCCTTACGGCGCGCCACCGCGACGTTTTTCCAGCCGAAGGACCGTTCTTCCGGGCAAAGGCAGTTGACCCCGAGGGGTCCGGCAGTTTCCTGCCTGTCGCCAGTGCCGCGTCCAGCCGCGCAATAGCGGCAGACCCCCGTAGTGGGGCCGGACGGTGACCCTCGACCACCCGAGTGCGAGAGGCTGCGTTTGCCTCAAGCCCGCAGGCGCCGCATCTCAGTTCCGCCCAAACGACGCCTCATGAGAGCGCCCCTCGCGAACGAGACAAGGCGGATATTGGCGAGAATGGGAATTTTGTCAAGAACGAAATAAGAACATCTTAGGCGGGCTCAGCAGCAGTGTTCCCTCTCCCGCCGTTGCGGGGGAGGGTCAGGGTGGGGGTATCTCCGCGGGCGCCGGCGTTTGGGGGGTGCCCCCACCCCGACCCTCCCCCGCAAGCGGGAGAGGGAGAAGAGGAGCGCTCAACCGAGTCGGCTTGGTCTCGCAGACGATCAGACCGCCAAATCCTTGGACCCTCTCGCCATATATGGTATCCCCGCGCAGTTCCTGCCCACCACCCGAGACCGCTCGCGCCCCGCCATTTGGCCGCGGCGGTGGAGATATGCCCCCGATGAACAGTCCGGCCCATAACGCCTCGTTTTTCTCAGCTTCGCTCACCCAGGCCGATCCCGAAATCGCCGCTGCGATCAAGGGCGAACTCGGTCGCCAGCGCCACGAGATCGAACTGATCGCGTCGGAAAACATCGTCAGCCGCGCCGTGCTGGAAGCGCAGGGCTCGGTGATGACCAACAAATATGCCGAGGGCTATCCGGGCGCGCGCTATTACGGCGGCTGCGAATTCGTCGATGTCGCCGAGACGCTGGCCATCGAGCGCGCCAAAAAACTGTTTGGCGCGCAGTTCGCGAATGTGCAGCCGAACTCAGGCAGCCAGATGAATCAGGCCGTGTTCCTGGCGCTGCTGCAGCCCGGCGACACCTTCATGGGTCTCGACCTCGCAGCCGGTGGCCATCTCACCCACGGTTCGCCGGTCAACATGTCCGGCAAGTGGTTCAAGCCGGCGCATTACACGGTGCGCCCGGACGACCAGCTGCTCGACATGGATGCCATTGCCAAGCAGGCGGAGGAAGTGAAGCCGAAGCTGATCATCGCCGGCGGCTCGGCCTATTCGCGCGCCTGGGACTTCAAGCGCTTTCGCGAGATCGCCGACAGCGTCGGTGCCTATCTGCTGGTGGACATGGCGCATTTCGCCGGCCTCGTCGCCGGTGGCGCGCATGACTCGCCAGTGCCGCATGCCCATATCACCACCACCACCACCCACAAGTCGCTGCGCGGACCGCGTGGCGGCCTGATCCTCACCAATGACGAGGCCCTGCACAAGAAGCTGAACTCGGCGATCTTCCCGGGCCTGCAGGGCGGCCCGCTGATGCATGTGATCGCCGCCAAGGCCGTCGCCTTCAAGGAAGCGATGCAGCCGGAATTCCGGACCTATGCCGCCAATGTCGTGGCCAATGCCAAGGCGCTGGCCGAAACGCTGGTCGCGCAGGGGTTCGACATTGTCTCCGGCGGCACCGACAACCATCTGATGCTGGTTGATCTGCGTCCGAAGGGCCTGAAGGGCAATGTGTCGGAGAAGGCGCTGGTCCGCGCCGGCCTGACCTGCAACAAGAACGGCGTGCCGTTCGACCCGGAAAAGCCGTGGATCACCTCGGGCATTCGGCTTGGAACGCCTGCGGCCACCACGCGCGGTTTCGGCACCGAGGAGTTCAAGCAGGCCGGCGAGATGATCGCCGAAGTGCTGAGCGCCGTCGCGCAATCCGGCGACGGTGCGGCGCCGCTGGTGGAAGCTGCGGTGAAAGACAAGGTGAAGGCGCTGACGGATCGGTTCCCGATCTATCAGTAACCGGTTCGTTCAATTGTTTTCGTCATTGCGAGGAGCGAAGCGACGAAGCAATCCAGTCCTTGTTTGTGGCTTTCTGGATTGCTTCGCTTCGCTCGCAATGACGGGGGGATAAGTCGCCATGCGCTGCCCGAACTGCAACAGCCTCGATACGCAGGTGAAGGACTCGCGGCCCACCGAGGATTCCTCGGTGATCCGCAGGCGGCGCGTGTGCATTGCCTGCAATTTTCGCTTCACCACTTTCGAGCGCGTGCAATTGCGCGAGCTCACGGTGATCAAGCGCAACGGCCGCCGGGTGCCGTTCGATCGCGACAAGCTGGTGCGCTCGCTGCAGATCTCGTTGCGCAAGCGTCCGGTCGATCCGGAGAAGGTCGAGACCATGGTATCGGCCATTGTGCGCGAGCTCGAAAGCGGCGGCGAGGCGGAGATTTCATCCGAAGCGATCGGCGAGATCGTGATGGAGCACCTGCGCGTGCTCGATGACGTCGCCTATGTCCGCTTCGCCTCGGTGTATCGCGATTTCCGTGAGGCCAAGGATTTCCAGGCGCTGCTCGGTGAGTTGCATACCGAGGATGCGCCTGTCGATGAGAGTGGGCGGCCGACGGCGTTACGCAAATGATCTTCCGCATCCTGGAGGATCAGCATCGCCAGAAATTCTCCGACGCCAAGGCGCAGAGATTGGCGGATGACTCTCGCTACATGCAGCTCGCCTTGACGCTTGGGCGACGCGGGCAGGGGCGGACTTGGCCCAATCCCGCCGTCGGCGCCGTCATCGTCAAGGATGGCGTGATCATCGGCCGCGGCTGGACGCAGCCGGGCGGGCGTCCGCATGCGGAGCCGGTGGCGTTGGCGCAGGCTGGCGCTGCGGCAGAGGGCGCGACGCTGTACGTGACGCTGGAGCCGTGCTCGCATGTCGGCAAGTCGCCGCCCTGTGCGGATGCGATCGTTGCAGCCGGCATCGCGCGCGTGGTGGCGGCGATC
>SDZE01000391.1 GCA_004173095.1 Bradyrhizobiaceae bacterium | reverse complement strand
AGCAGCTTCAGCAGCCGGGCGAACTGGATCTCGACGATCCGGCCCATCTCGCTCTTCTGCAGCCGGTGGAACAGGATGATCTCATCGACGCGGTTGAGGAATTCCGGGCGGAAATGCGCACGCACCTGGCCCATCACCAGATCGCGCACCGCGGAGGTTTCCTCGCCTTCCGGCTGGTTGACCAGGAATTCCGAGCCGAGATTTGACGTCATGATGATCAGCGTGTTGCGGAAATCCACGGTGCGGCCCTGACCATCGGTCAGGCGGCCGTCATCGAGCACCTGCAGCAGCACGTTGAAGACATCCGGATGCGCCTTCTCCACCTCGTCGAACAGCACGACCTGATAGGGCCGCCGCCGCACGGCTTCGGTGAGTGCGCCGCCCTCGTCATAGCCGACATAGCCCGGAGGGGCGCCGATCAGCCGCGAGACCGAGTGCTTCTCCATATATTCGGACATGTCGAGCCGGACCATCGCCGTCTCGTCGTCGAACAGATAGGAGGCCAGCGCCTTGGTCAGCTCGGTCTTGCCGACGCCGGTGGGGCCGAGGAACATGAACGAGCCCATCGGCCGGTTCGGATCCTGCAAGCCCGCGCGTGAACGGCGCACAGCGGTCGAGACCGCGCGCACCGCCTCGGCCTGGCCGACCACGCGGCCGGCCAGGCTCTGCTCCATGCGCAGCAGCTTGTCCTTCTCGCCTTCCAGCATCTTGTCCACGGGCACGCCGGTCCAGCGCGACACCACCTGCGCGATATGATTGGCGGTCACCGCCTCCTCCATCATCTCGCCGGAGGTCTCGTTGGCTTCGATGTCTGCCAGCTTCTTCTCGAGTTCCGGAATGCGGCCATAGGCCAGCTCGCCGGCACGCTGATACTCGCCGCGACGTTGGGCATCGGCCAGTTCGAGACGCAAGCCATCGAGCTCGCTCTTGAGCTTCTGTGCATCCGACAGCTTGTTCTTCTCGGCCGACCAGCGCTGCGTCAACGCCGCCGACTTTTCTTCAAGCTCGACCAGTTCCTTTTCCAGGTTCTCGAGCCGGGTCCGGGAGCCGGCATCGGTCTCCTTCTTCAGCGCCTCCTGCTCGATCTTGAGCCGAATGATCTCGCGATCCATCGAATCCAGCTCTTCCGGCTTGGAATCGACCTGCATCTTCAGCCGCGCCGAAGCCTCGTCCATCAGGTCGATGGCCTTGTCCGGCAGGAAGCGGTCGGTGATGTAGCGGTTCGACAGCGTAACGGCCGCGACCAGCGCGGAGTCCGTGATGCGGACGCCGTGATGCTGCTCGTATTTGTCCTTCAGCCCGCGCAGGATCGAGATCGTATCCTCGACGGTCGGCTCGGCCACGAAGATCGGCTGGAAGCGCCGCGCCAATGCAGCGTCCTTCTCCACGTGCTTGCGATATTCATCCAGCGTGGTGGCGCCGATGCAATGCAGCTCGCCGCGCGCCAGCGCCGGCTTCAAGAGGTTCGACGCATCCATCGCGCCATCACCTTTGCCGGCGCCGATCAATTGATGCATCTCGTCAATGAACAGGATGATGCCGCCTTCGGCTGACGTCACCTCGGCCAGCACGGCCTTCAGACGCTCCTCGAATTCGCCGCGATACTTTGCGCCGGCAATCAGCGCACCAAGATCGAGCGACAGCAGCTTCTTGTCCTTGATGCTGTCGGGCACGTCGCCGTTGAGAATGCGCAGCGCCAGTCCCTCGACGATGGCGGTCTTGCCGACGCCGGGTTCGCCGATCAGCACGGGGTTGTTCTTGGTTCGCCGCGACAGCACCTGAATGGTGCGGCGGATTTCCTCGTCGCGGCCGATCACCGGGTCGAGCTTGCCGTCGCGCGCCGCCTGGGTAAGGTCGCGGGCATATTTCTTCAGCGCATCATAGGCGTTCTCGGCCGTGGCGGAGTCCGCCGTGCGGCCCTTGCGCAGGGCATTGATCGCAGAATTGAGATTCTGCGGGGTCACGCCACCTTTGCCCAACAGCTGTCCAGCCTCGCTGTCCTTGTCGAGGGCCAGCGCCAGCAGCAGCCGTTCGACGGTGACGAAACTGTCGCCGGCCTTCTCGGCGGCCTGCTCCGCCGCATCAAGCGCGCGCGCGGTAGCCGGCGCGAGATAGACCTGGCCAGCCCCGGAACCCGAGACCTTCGGCAGCTTGTTCAGCTGATCCTCGGTTGCCTTCAGGATCGCACGCGAGTTTCCGCCGGCGCGGTCGATCAGACCACCCGCAAGCCCCTCACTGTCGTCGAGCAGAACTTTCAGAATGTGCAGCGGCGAGAATTGCTGATGGCCCTCGCGCACGGCCAGCGATTGTGCTGACTGAATGAAGCCGCGCACCCGCTCGGTATATTTCTCGATATTCATCTTATGTTTGTCCCTCGGCCTGCCAACATCGCCTCGAAAGCACGACGCCGGCATCTTCACTGGGTTTCCGCGGGGCGCATTGATGGTCGTCAACCGGCCGCGGTCGTCACTGGCGCGAAAGCCAGCTTGGCTGAAATGTGGGCAGCAGTTCCAAAAAAGGAAGAGGTCCGCATAAATTTCCAGACGGCCCGCGGTGGCGCGCCAGGCTTGAATCTCCTATGGCTGAAACCATGATCGACCAGCCTGTTGCCAGCCTCGCCAGCATTTATCGCTATCCTGTGAAGGGTCTGACGCCCGAGTCCCTGTCCGACGTTGCGTTGACGCCCGGCCAGCCCCTGCCGGCCGACAGGCGCTATGCCATCGAGAACGGTCCGAGCGGCTTTGAACCGGCAGCGCCGCAGTATTTTCCGAAGACCCAGTTTCTGATGCTGATGCGCAACGAGCGGCTCGCGGCGCTGCGCAGCCATTACGACGATATCAGCCACACGCTGACGATCCGGCAGAACAACGCCGAAGTGGCGACGGGAGATTTGCGGACCGCCGAGGGGCGGGCTGCGATCGAGACTTACTTTGCGGCGAACTTCGCCGACGAGTTGCGTGGCCCGCCGAAGCTGCTGTTCGCCGAGGGGCACAGTTTCTCGGACGTCCCGCGCAAGGTGGTCTCGATCATCAATCTGGCCAGCGTCGCCGATCTGGAAAAGACCATTGGCCAGCCGGTGCACCCGCTGCGTTTTCGCGGCAACCTGCATGTGGCGGGCTGGCCGGCCTGGCATGAGTTCGATCTGCTGGAGCGTACGCTGCAGATCGGCGAGGTCAGGCTCAGGGTTGTGAAGCGCATCGTCCGCTGCGCGGCGACCAATGTCGATCCGGACACCGCCGCGCGCGACCTGACCATTCCGAAGACTCTCCAACAGACCTATGGCCACGCCGATTGCGGCGTCTATGCCGAGGTGATCACCGGCGGCAGCATTGCGACCGGTGATCGGATCGAAGTCGAAGCCTGATCATTCTGTAGGGTGGGGAAAAGGCGCGGAGCGCCGTGCCCACCATGCACGCGCGAGATAGAGCGGTGGGCACGCCATGCTTTGCCCACCCTACAGTTCACAACTCAGCTCGACGGCATCACGTAAGCGTAGACTCGGCCCTTGGAGTAAGTGGACTCGGCAACGCGGTTGCCGTGATTGCCCGACACGATGATCGG
>SDZE01000650.1 GCA_004173095.1 Bradyrhizobiaceae bacterium | reverse complement strand
GCAGCAGCCGGTCGATCGGCGGCCGGCTTGGTGGCGGCCGTGGGTTTGGCGTCCTTGTCGGCGGCGGCGTCCTGTTTCTTCGCCGCGGCTTTGCCCTTCTTGGGCTTGGCCTTCGGCGTCTGCTTGGCCTCTTCCACCGCATTGGCGGCGATCAGGTCGGCGCCGGATTTCTTCGGTCCGGTATAGACGATGGTCGGCTCGACCTGCGCGGGGGCGGCGGCGATCATGTCTTCCGGGCGCAGCGTCGGCGGCTGCAAACCGCCGGCGAAGAACGACAGCGCGGCCGAGCTGTTGGACTCGCTGCTGGCGACGGCGTCCTCGTCGCTGGCCGGGCGCTTGCGCTTTGGTCCGCACATCTCGTCGCGCAGATTCGGCGGCGCGGCATCGATCGGCGCCATGGCATCCACGGTGCCGAGCGCCGGGCGCATCCAGGTCAGGCCGCCATTGCTGTTGCCGAAACCGGCTTCCAGCAGCTGCGCCGCCTTGATCGCGCGGGCGTGGCCCGAGGTCGAGCCGAGCACGACGGCGATCAGGCGCTTGTTGCCGCGGGTGGCGGAGGCGACGAGATTATAGCCGGAGGCGCAGATGAAGCCGGTCTTGAAACCGTCGGCGCCGGGATAGCGGCCGATCAACCGGTTGAAATTGTAGGTAACGCGGCGGCCGAATTTCATCGCCGGGATGTGCATGAAATATTCGTATTCGGGCAGGTCTTTGATCACGGCGCGGGCGAGGATCACGAGGTCGCGTGCCGATGTCACCTGCTCATCGGCGGGCAGCCCGTTCGGGTTGACGTAATGCGTCTGCGTCATGCCGAGACGCTGCGCATTGGCATTCATCATGGTGGAGAAACCATCGACGGAGCCGCCGACGCCTTCCGCAAGCACGACGGCCATGTCGTTGGCCGACTTCACCATCATCATCGTGAGCGCGTTTTCGACGGTGATCTGGGTGCCGGCCTTGAAGCCCATCTTGGACGGCGACTCAGCAGCGGCGATCGGCGACACCGTGAACACCGAGTCGAGACGGATGCGTCCCTCTTTCACCGCCTTGAGCGTCACATAGGCGGTCATGATCTTGGTGACCGATGCCGGGTGCCACGGGAAGGTGGCATTCTCGGCCTGCAGCACCTTGCCGGTATCGGCTTCCACCACCAGCGTCGCTTCGGCACGGGCCGCGCGTGGAGCGAGTGCGGACAGAGCGAGTGCAGCGGCAACAGCGAGAAGTTTGAACGTGCGGGGTGATGCGAAGGAAAACTGCACTATCCGGATCCGGTCCTTGGCGGCCGCCTGCCGTGTTCGAGCCCGGCACGCAGCAATTTTGGGAGATGAGGGACGTTCGACGATCAGTTGGCCGTCACGCAGTGATGACAGCAAACCTATACCGGCCCAGCGCATCAGAATAGTGGCGAAGAGGTTAAATCCATGACGAAAGGGGCTAAATTGGGACCCCGGCCGCGGGATAACAGTCGAGGATCAATGTAGGGTGGGCAAAGCGCAGCGGGCCCACCGCGGTCGTTTCGGCGGGCGATGGTGGGCCCGCTGCGCTTTGCCCACCCTACGGTCACTCACATCCCCGCATCTGCTTTCGCCTGCTCCTGCACCATGAACTGCGCGGCGGCGAGGGAGGCGAAATAGCCGCCTTTCGCCACCAGTTCATCGAAGGTTCCCGCTTCGGTCACGCGTCCGTTCTCGAATACCAAAATTCGCGTCGCGTTGCGGATGGTGGAGAGTCGATGCGCGATCACGAATGTGGTGCGGCCTTTCATCACTTCATCGAGAGCGAGATTGAGTTTGGCTTCGGTCACGGCATCGAGGGCGGAGGTCGCCTCGTCGAGGATCAGGATCGGCGGATCCTTGAGCAAGGCGCGGGCGATGGAGAGCCGCTGGCGCTCGCCGCCCGACAGCATGCGGCCGCGTTCGCCGGCATTGGTATCGAAGCCGAGGTCGCTGCGGGTGATGAAATCGAGCGCCTGGGCACGCTCGGCGGCGAGGCGCAGTTCCTCGTCAGTGGCATCCGGCTTGCCGACCCGCAGATTGTCGGCGATCGACCGGTTGAACAGCAGTGCTTCCTGGAACACGACGCCGATATTGCGCCGCAGACCCGACAGCGTCAGCGCCCGCACGTCCATACCGTCGATCTTGATGACGCCCGACTGCGGATCGAAGGCCCGGTGCAGCAGCGCGATCGCCGTCGATTTGCCGGCGCCGGTGGAGCCGACCAGCGCGATGGTCTGCCCGGGCAGCGCGGTGAAGGACAGATCCTGGATCGCGGGCCGCTTGCCGTCATAGGAGAACGACACGTCGTTGAACTCGACCAGGCCCTGCAGGCGGCCGGGATCGACGGCGTCGATACGGTCGCGCACGGCGGGCACGGCGTCGAGCACGTTCATGAATTCGCGCAGCCGCGGCGCTTCCATGAACACACTGTTGATGAAGGCGACCACCTGTTCGAGCCGCTGGATCAGCATGGTGGCGAACGACACGAACATCACGATCTCGCCGACGGTGGTGAGACCTTGCTGATGCAGCGCGATGCCGACGGTGAAGATCGCCAGCACCGTGATGGTCGTCGACGCGCGGGTCATCACCGAGACGATCGCCCACCACGACAGCACCGGCATCTGCGCCGCCAGCAACTGGCCGGAGACGCCGCGCAGGCTCGACACTTCGGCCTCGATGCGGGTGAAGCTCTGCACCAGCGCGACGTTGCTGAGCGAGTCCGATGCGCGCGCCGACAGGTCGCCGTAATGCTCCTCGACCTCGGTCTGCATCCCCGACGTCTTGCGCACCACCAGCGTGGTCAGGATGGTGAACACCACGCACAGGATCATGAGCAGCACCGCGAGGCGCCAGTTGAGATAGATCGACAGCGGCAACAGCACCACCAGCGAGACGATGGAGGCGAAATGCTCGCGGAAGAAGCTGAGCCAGACGCGCCACAGTGCGTCGGTGCCGGCGAGCATCACCTTCATCAGCCGGCCCGAATGCGTGCCGGTGTGAAACGTCAGCGGCAATTGCATGATGTGTTCGAAGTAGTCGGTCAGTACCGCCTGGCGCTGGCGATGCGCCAGGCGGTCGGCATGCAAGGCCACCACAGCGCCACAGATGATCGTGAACAGGCCGAACCCGACCCAGGCCGCCAGCAGCGGCCACGGCGAGTTGGCGCCGGCATAGGCGGTGTCTGCTGGCGCCTTGGTCAGCACGTCGATGATGCGGCCGAACAGCACCGGTTCGGCGAATTGCGCGCAGGCCAGCAGCAGATTGGCCACGGCCAGAATCCAGGCCAGGCGTTTTTCCTTGCCGAGCAGTTCCAGCACGCGGATGTAGATCTTGATCATGGAAGTCCATCAGGATGGGGATCGCTTCGCTCGATCCATCCTAGAACTGAGGCGCCAGAACATCCACAGCCGTCATTGCGAAGAGCCTCTTGGCGACGAAGCAATCCAGTCTTTTCTTGTGGGTTCTGGATTGCTTCGTCGCTGCGCTTCTCGCAATGACGGAAATTCAACCGATCTTGCGATCGCCTGAATCCGGCAGAAAGGCCGTGTCGAAAATATCCGTCAGCGCTGGCCGCTTGCGGAGCGGGAAATCCTCGGCGATGGCCTCGAGCGAGGCGTCGAAGCGGGCAGCGTCGATACCGCCGAGCCCGTCACGTCTGACGTCGTCGGTGACGATGTTGTCGCCGATGGCGATCTTCAACCGCATCAATTCGAGCTCGCGGACGCCGCCATCCATTTGCGTCATCACCTCGTCGATGGCCTTGTCCGGATCGTGGATCGCGAGCTGCGTCCCCTTGGTGATGGCGCGAACGAAGCGGCGCACGGCGTCCGGGCGGGTTGCTGCGAACTTGGGATGCACGATCACCGCCAGCCCATAGGCGACGCAGCCGAATTCGGCAAAGCGAAACACCGCCAGATCGTCGGCCGGCACGCCGCGGTCGCGCAGATTGACGGCGGAGAGATAGGACAGGCCGGTGACCGCGTCGACCTGCCCGGCGGACAGCATCGGCTCGCGCACGGCAGGGCTGATCTTCTCCTGCTTCACGGCGGACGCCTTGATGCCGTTGCTGCGTGCCAGCGCCGGCCATAGCCGGATCGACAGATCACCCTCGGCGACGCCGAGAATGCGGCCTTCGAGACTGCCGAGCGAAATCACGCCGCGGCTCTTGCGCGCGACCACGGCATAGGCCGCGCGGTTGAGCAGCACGAACGCGGCCTTGATCGGCAGCGAGTCCGGATCGGCGCGATACCGGATCAGCGTGTTGAGGTCGGCAACCGCGATGTCCGTCGCGCCGCTGACAACCTGCTTGATGGTATCCTTGGAGCTGGTTGCAGCCTGCAGCGCGACGTTGAGGTTCTCGGCGCGATAAAGCCCGCGGGTGGCGGCCAGCACTAAGGGAGCTGCGATCGCATCGACGGGACGGTCGAGCGTGAACTGGATATTGGCTGCCGCGGCCTCCTCGGCGGCGCGCAGCATGGGTGCGTGAAAAGCCGTAGCGCCGAGCGCAGCTATCCCTTGGACGATGGTTCGTCGGGAATGCGAGGGCGTGCGCTTGAACAGGGACATCTGTAACTAACAAAACAGGGCGGCACTTCATCCGCCGGGACCAATGCTGTTTCATCGACTGATATGGTCGATTGAAGGCGTCGGACTGCGACATCTTGCGCCTGAAAATCAGGCTCCACAACATCATTGCAAGTATGTGTATCGCGATTTTGACACCGTTCGTTCAGCTCCTGTTGGGGTTCGGGAACCCAATGTGCCCAGCGTGGTTGATGATCCACCGGCCCGCAGGGCTGAAGACCACGGAGGTCACTCAAATGATTGCATATCGTTCATTTAAGACTACCGGTCGCGGCATTGCTCTCGCGGCCGTTGCTGCAATGTCGATTTCGGCAATCGCACCGACCGGCGCCTTTGCTGCATCGGTGAATCATGCGCCGGCCAAAGTCACCACGCATCACGGCTCCAGCGATGCCACCGAATTCAGCGCACGTCGCCGGCACTATCGCGGCGGCGGCAACGCCGCCGGCCTCGCGGCTTTTGGCGCCGTCGTTGGCACCATTGGTGCCATCGCCGCTGCCAATAGCGGCCCGCGCTACTATGATAGCTACGGCTATGGTGGCGGCCCGGTCTATTACAGCAGCCCCGGCTACGGCTATGGCGGCGGTTACTATGGTGGCCCGTATCGTGGCTACGGCGGCGGTTACGGATACGATAACTCGCGCCGCATGACCTGGTAACAAGGGTAACTGTAGAGTGGGCAAAGGCGCGCTTGCGCCGTGCCCACCGGCTTGAGCTACACTTGATAAGTTCTGTGGCGGGCACGCTGCGCTTTGCCCACCCTACATACGCCGTAGATCGCCGGTCGCATCAAGCGGCCGGCGATTGGCGTTAACGCAACCGTCGTGGCTTTTCGTTAGCCTGGTTGCATGAGTGATTCGCTCGATCGGCTTTATCAGGCAGTGCTCGCGGCCAGGGATCTTGACCCTGCGACATCGCGTACGGCGAAGCTGTTTAGGCATGGCCCGGACAAGATCGCCAAGAAACTCGCCGAAGAGGCCATCGAGGTCGTCATCGATGCGGTGGGCGGCCGGCCTGACGGCGTCATCCGTGAAAGCGCGGATCTGCTCTACAATCTCGCCGTTCTCTGGGCCGCCGCCGGCGTGCGACCGGAGCAGGTTTGGGCGGAAATGACACGGCGCGAGCGCCTGATGGGCATCGCTGAAAAGCTGCCCAAGCCGCCGAAACCGGTGAAGTCGGTGGTCAAATCCCGCAATTCCGGCCGGCGACCGATTGCCGCGGTGGACCAGCGCATCCGCAAGCTCGGCTAGCCGCCCAGGTTGCCGTCGCAGCGCTGTCACCAATCAAGCATGGACAAATCGCGCTCTGAATGGTTCATCGCGGCCATGCTTAGACGTATGTATGATTGGTGCATCGACGCCGCTCACAAGCCCTATGCCCTCTGGATACTGGGTATCGTGTCGTTCGCGGAAAGTTCGTTCTTTCCGATCCCGCCCGATGTGATGCTGATCCCGATGGCGCTGGCCCGGCCGCAGAAGGCCTGGCTCTATGCCGGCATCTGCACGATCACGTCGGTGGCTGGCGGTGTCGTCGGCTATCTGATCGGTCACTTGCTGTATGACAGCGTCGGACAGTGGGTGATCCAGTTCTACGGCTATGGCGACAAGGTCGAAGCCTTCCGTGCCGGTTATGCCGAATATGGCGCCTGGATCATCCTGCTGAAGGGCCTGACGCCGATTCCCTACAAGCTGGTGACGATCACGTCGGGCTTCGCCAACTACAACATCTGGATGTTCATTGGATTGTCGATCATCGCCCGCGGCGCGCGCTTCTACGTGGTGGCGATCCTGATGAATCGCTACGGCGTCTGGATCCGCGAGACCATCGAAAAGCGCCTCGGCCTCTGGGTCGGTCTCGCCGTCGGCCTGGTGGTGCTCGGCTTCATTGTCGCTTTCCGTTTGTTCTAGTCACCGATGGACTTCCCCCGGCAGGGGTGCCGGAGTACGATCCGAGCATGTTGAAGCCTGCGCACATCCTGCGGTCCGAATGGCGCATCTTCGTCGCTGCGATGACGGCGATGCTGTTGCCGCTGGCCGTCATCCCCACGGCGGCGTGGTCCCAGGCCGCGCAGCAGCCTGAACTGCAACAGCCTCTGCAACCGCAGTCTCCGCAGCAGCAAAAATCCATCGTCATCCAGGTTGCGCCGGCACCTGCGACCCAGCCGCCGCCTGCTCCGGCCACGCTGGCGCCCGCGCCGATGGCTCAGCAGGCGCCGCCGCCGGCGCCGGTCGAGCGCGAAAATCCCGGGCTTATCAACGAGTTTAACAAGCTGTTCACAGGCAAGGCTTCACTGATGCCGTCGTGGTCGCTGCCGTCGCTCGGCTCCGGCAACCTCAACACGGTGGTGAAGGGGCGCGTGGTCTGCCCGGTAGCCGCCAATGGCGCACCGGATTGCAAGGTGGCATCCGACAAATTGTGCCAGAGCAAGGGCTACAAGGAAGGCAACAGCCTGGACACGGATGCAGCCCAGACCTGCTCGCCGAAGGCGATGATTCCCGGCCGGCAGCCGGAGCCGGGTGATTGCCGAACGGATAATTACGTGACCCAGGCCGTCTGCAAGTAATTCCGTACGGCGACGCATGCTGCCTCTGTCGGCGGTTCTCTTTAAGATCTTCCTCGCCCAGGCCTGCCTCTATTGCCGCAATGCAATTGCCATGCGGGCGGATTGTCTGGCATGTTTGCGTCGCATCAAGGGCCCGTTTCGCGGGCCGCTTTCATAAGAAACGTCTCGAGGAAAAACCCCCAATGTCCATGCCGGCTTTGTTCAAGAACCGTCTCTCGCTGCCCGTGATCGGCTCGCCGCTGTTCATCATCTCGGTGCCCGATCTCGTCATCGCGCAGTGCAAGGCCGGCATTGTCGGTTCATTTCCAGCTTTGAATGCGCGACCGGCTGCATTGCTCGACGAATGGCTGCACCGGATCAAGGAAGAACTTGCCGCGCATGACAAGGCGAATCCGGATCGCCTGTCGGCGCCGTTCGCGGTCAACCAGATCGTCCACAAATCCAACAACCGGCTCGATCAGGATCTGGCGCTGTGTGAGAAGCACAAGGTGCCGATGGTCATCACGTCGCTCGGCGCGCGCGAAGAGCTCAACCAGGCCGCTCATGGCTGGGGCGGCATCGTGTTTCACGACGTCATCAACCAGCGCTTCGCCCACAAGGCGATCGAGAAGGGCGCCGATGGCCTCATTCTCGTCGCGGCCGGTGCCGGCGGTCATGCCGGCGAACTGTCGCCGCTCGCTTTCGTCGCCGAAACGCGCGCGTGGTTCGATGGTCCCATCGCGCTGTCGGGCGCCATCGGGAATGGCCGCGCCATCAAGGCGGCACGCGTGCTCGGCGCTGATTTCGCCTATATCGGTTCGGCCTTCATCGCCACGGAAGAAGCCAATGCGGTGCAGGGCTACAAGGATATGATCGCGTCGTCGGCCTCCGAAGATATCGTCTATTCCAACCTCTTCACCGGGGTGCACGGCAACTATCTGAAACCGTCCATCGTCGCCGCCGGCATGGACCCGGACAATCTGCCGGTGTCCGATCCTTCCGCCATGAATTTCGGCACCGACGCGTCGGGCGAACGGGCCAAGCCGAAGGCGTGGAAGGAAATCTGGGGCAGCGGTCAGGGCATCGGCAGCGTCAAGAAGGTCGTCCCGGTGGCCGAACTGGTGGCGCGTTTCAAGAAGGAATATGACGAAGCGATCGATCCGCCGCTGTGATGGTCGCAGATCTTTCGACGATGGACGCCATCTATCGCGTCGATGGCAATCGCGTCATCACCAGCCCGCATGCGGCGGGGCCGTGGAATCCGCACATGCAACACGGCTCGGCGCCGTCGGCGCTGGTGACGTGGCTGGCGGAGCAATTACCCACGGCATCGCCGATGATGGTGACGCGCGTCACCATCGATCTGATGCGGCCGGTGCCGGTGGCGCCGCTGACCTATCAGGTCGAGGTGCTGCGCGAAGGCCGCAAGATCCAGCTCGTCGGCATCCGGCTGCTTTCGAACGGCACCCTGGTCACGACGGCGAGGGTGCTGAAGGTTCGTATCGAAGAACAGCCGTTGCCGCCCGAGATCGAGGATGCGCCGTTGAGCGTTCCGCTGCCCGATGCGCCCGGCCTGTCCGAGCCGAAGGATCACAGCAGCCCGTTCGTCACCGGTATGACCATCCGCGCGGTGCGGGGCGGCTTTCTTACTCTGGGGCCGGGGGCGATCTGGTACCGCGCCAACCGCGCGATCGTCGAAGGCCAGCCGATGTCGCAGGCGATGCGGGCGGTGATCGCGTCGGATTTCAGCAACGGGTCGTCGTCGGTCCTGAGTTTCAGGGAATGGACGTTCCTCAATGCCGACCTGACCGTCAGCATGGCGCGTTTGCCCGTGGGCGACTGGATCCTGCTCGATTCCGAAACCTGGATCGGTCCTGATGGCGCCGGCCTGGCGGCGTCCAAACTGGCGGATCGTCAGGGTTATTTCGGTCGCGCCGTGCAAAGCTTGGTGATCGAACGTCGATAGGCGTTCCGATCCGGCGCCGAAGCAGATGGAACCCGGGCCGAGGCACGGGGTTGAGTGGTGTTACGAAGCGGATATCCAGGCGATGAATGATCGAGCGAAAACGGGCGTTTGGGGGCTCGATGACGTCCTGAACGGCGGGCTCACCAAGGGGCACATATTCCTCGTCGAGGGCACACCCGGCACCGGCAAAACCACCGTCGCACTGCAATTCCTGCTCGACGGCGCCAACGCCGGTGAAGCCGGGCTCTACATTACGCTGTCGGAATCCGAGAAAGAGTTGCGGAACGGCGCGGCGTCGCATGGCTGGACCTTGGGCGACAATATCGAGATCTTCGAACTGCTGCCGCCCGAGAGCCTGCTGGATGAAGACCAGCAACAGAGCTTGCTCTATTCCTCCGACCTCGAACTGGGCGAAACGACCCGGCAGATTTTCGAAGCTGTCGAGCGCGTGAAGCCGAAGCGGCTGGTCCTCGACAGCCTTTCCGAGATCAGGCTGTTGGCGCAAAGCTCGTTGCGATATCGACGCCAGATCCTGGCCATCAAACATTACTTCGCGCGCTACGACATCACGGTGATGATGCTGGACGATCTCACCGCCGAAGCCACCGATCGTACGGTGCACAGCATCGCCCATGGCGTGATGCGGCTTGAAGAGCTCGCACCGGACTACGGCGCCGAACGGCGGCGGGTGCGGGTGATCAAGTATCGCGGTTCGAAGTTTCGCGGCGGCTATCACGATGCGACCATTACGGCGGGTGGGCTCAACGTCTATCCGCGGCTGGTGGCGTCCGAATTCCGCGGTGATCAGGTGCGTACCCTCCACTCGACCGGGCTTCCTGAATTCGACGCGCTGCTGGGGGGCGGATTTGAAACCGGGTCGAGCACGCTGATCCTCGGTCCTGCCGGGACCGGCAAATCCCTGATCTCGATCGTCACCGCGCTGGCCGCGATCAAGCGGGGTGAGAAGGCGGCGATGTTCGTCTTCGACGAGGAACTCGGTCTGCTGTTTGATCGTATGAAGCAGCTCGGGATCGATCTCGCCGCGCTTCGCGATGAGGGCAAGTTCGTGATCGAGCAGGTCGACGCCGCCGAGTTGTCGCCCGGTGAATTTGCACATCGCGTGCGCAAGCAGGTGGTCGAACGGGACATCAAGATCGTCGTGATCGACAGTCTCAACGGCTATCAGGCGGCGATGCCGCATGAGAACTCGCTGGTGCTGCATATCCACGAACTGCTGCAATATCTGAACCGGCGCGGCGCGGCGACGTTCATGACGGTGGCGCAGCATGGCTTGGTCGGTGACATGCAGACGCCCGTCGATATCACCTATCTTGCCGATACCGTTGTTCTGCTGCGCTATTTCGAGGCGTTCGGCTCCGTCCACCGGGCGATCTCGGTGATCAAGAAGCGCACCGGCAATCACGAGGCAACGATCCGCGAATACCGAATCAACAAGTCCGGACTCTCGATCGGCCCTCCGCTCAAGGAGTTTCAGGGGGTGTTGCGGGGAGTGCCGCATTATGCGGGCAAGACCCCGATGATGGAAGAAAATCTAACGTGAAGCCGGGGCCGCTTTCCGAACGTGCGGTCATCCTCGCCCCGAACGGGCGAGACGGCAGCGTTGCCGCGGCGTTGATCCGAGAAGCCGGCTATTACGCGTCGATCTGTTCGGATTTCGATCAGCTGGTTCGCGAGATCGAAGGCGGTGCCGGCTGCGCCGTCATCGCCGACGAAGCTATCAAGAGCGCCGATCTGCGTTCGCTCGATCGCTGGCTGCACAATCAGCCGGTATGGTCGGATTTTCCGATCGTGCTGCTGACACGACAGGGCGGTGGCCCCGAACGCAATCCCGATGCGGCGCGGCTGCGCCAGCTGTTCGGCAATGTGACCTTTCTCGAACGACCGTTTCATCCGACGACGCTGATCAGCGTCGTCGGTGCGTCGGTGCGCGGACGGCGTCGGCAGTATCAGACCCGCACCATTCTCGAAACGCTCAGCGACAATCAGACCCTGCTGCAGACGGCGCTCGATGCCGGCCGCCTCGGTACCCTTGAACTGCATCTGCCCGAATTGCGGCTCGACGTTTCGGATACGACCAGGGCCTGCTTCGGCCGTGGACCGAGCGACACCTTCACATTTGCCGATCTGCAGGCGGCGGTGCATCCCGACGACCGCGCGCGACGCCAGGAGGCGCTCGATGAAGCGCTGGTGAAGGGCGCGGATTACAATGTCGAATATCGGTGCGTCTGGGCGGATGGGACGGTGCACTGGGTCGAGACCCGCGCACGCATCGTGCGTGGCGCCGACGATCGGCCCAAGATCCTGGTGGGCGTCTCCGTCGATATCACGGCGCGAAAAACCGCGGATATCGATCGCGACAACCTGCTCGACCAGCTCACGGCCGAGCGTGCGGCCCTGGCCGAACTGACGGCCAATCTGGAGCAGCGCGTCGAGCAGCGAACCGCCGATCTGTTGAAAGAAGTGGCTGCCCGCGAGCGCGCGCAGGAGCAGTTGCGCCAGGCCCAGAAGATGGAAACCATCGGCCAGCTCACCGGCGGCGTGGCGCATGATTTCAACAATCTCCTGATGGCGGTGATGGGCAATCTGGAATTGCTGCGCAAGCGCATGCCCGACGATCCGCGCCTCAAGCGCCTGGTCGACGGCGCCATGCAGGGTGCCGAGCGGGGCGCCTCGCTGACGCAGCGCCTGCTGGCTTTTGCACGCCAGCAGGATCTGCGGACGGAAGCGGTCGATCTCGGCGCGCTGTTGCGCGGCATGGGCGATCTGCTCGACCGTTCGCTGGGCCCGCGCATCGCACTCAGCTTCGACATCCCGGAAGGCCTGCCGGCGGCGCGCATCGACGCCAACCAGCTCGAGCTAGCGATCCTCAATCTCGTCATCAACGCGCGCGACGCCATGCCGGATGGCGGCGAGATTGCCGTCAAACTGTCGAGCCATCGCGTCGGCAAGACGACCGGCGCGTTGAAGCCCGGCGATTATCTCAAGGTTTCGGTGATTGACGACGGCGAAGGCATGTCGCCGGAAACCCTGGCGAAGGCGATCGAGCCATTCTTCTCGACCAAGTCGGTCGGCAAAGGCACCGGCCTCGGCCTTTCGATGGTGCACGGCCTGGCCGAACAACTCGGCGGTACGCTGCAACTCACCAGTCAGGTCGGCCAGGGCACGACCGCGACGCTGATCGTTCCGACCTCAACCGATACGGCGGTCGTGATCGAGAAGACCGAGCCCGGAAAACAGGAATTGCGTTCGGCCGTGATCCTGTTCGTCGATGACGATCCGCTGATCGCCATCTCCACCGCGGAGATGCTGGAGGATCTCGGGCATGAGGTAATCCCCGCCAACTCCGGCGGCGATGCGCTGGACATCCTGCGCAGCAGCCGGGCGATCGACCTGTTGATGACCGATCACATGATGCCCGGCATGACCGGTGTGGAGCTAGCCGCGCAGTCCCGCAAGGTGCGGCCCAACCTGCCGATCCTGCTTGCGACCGGCTATGCAGACCTGCCGGAAGGCAACCAGCTCGACCTGCCGCGACTGGCGAAGCCGTACCACCAGGAACAGCTCCGACATCGTCTCGCGCAATTGCTGCGTTGAGCGGTGGGTGGGGCCAATAGCCGTAATGACTCGGGCGGGTATCGGCCCGGTGCCGCCTGTTAACGGTTCGCTAACCCGCGTTAACGCACCATCAGCAACGGTTGATTCGACCGTTTTGCGGGACCTCCATGAACAGCGACATCCGATTGACCCGGACTGTGGCAACGCTCGACGAAATCCGTCATCGTGTGGCCCTCGCCTTTGCCCGTCACCGGCTCTGCCGGGATATCCAATTCGACGTGGTTTCCACGCCCCGCCTCGGCCATGGCTGCAACTGGACCATCAGTCTGCAGCAGGTGGGTCCGGATGCCCTGTGGGAGGCCTCCGAGATCGTGTCTGACATCCAGGACGCCTATTTCCTGCTGGATTCCTACAGCATCCAGTCGCAGGCGGCCTGACGCCGCTGCGCAAGTCGACTTTTGCGCACTGGTTAGGCCTTAATTAATCTCCAATTGTGGGCGGTTATCCCGACGGGATCGTTGGACATCCCACGGGGACCACCGCAGACGGAGACTGGCTTGACGCGCGCAATGACCTTGCTGGTCCTGGGGTGCCTGCTGCTGACTGGCGTCGCAGTGGCTAGCATTCTTGGTCGCGACAGCGTGCCGGAGCCGTCGTCCGAGACCGCGCAGAACACGGTGGCCGTCAAACGCGGTCCCGTCGCCAATCGCGACGGCAAGACGGATAGACTGTCGCCTGCAGCACTGCTGGCGGCGCTCGAACCCGGCGACGACAATCAATTGCGTCAGGCACTCGTCGATGGCTCGGCCGAACTTTCGCGGAATGCGACCATCCTGCCGCCAGTGGTGGTGCCGCAGCCGACCGCCCGGCCGAAGGCGCTGGCGAAAAACTCGGGCCATAAGAACTACACGCTGCTCAGCGATGCCCAGATCTCGGCGCTCAAAGGGCGGCTCAATCTGACGCCGTCGCAGGAATCCCACTGGCCCAACATCGAAATTGCTTTGCGCGCCATCGCCAGAAAGATTCACGACAACAAGCCGAGCTCCGGCAACGCCGCGGCCATCGATCCGGACAGTGCGGAGGTGCAGCAGCTGAAATCGGCGGCCATGCCGCTGCTGTTTCAGCTGCGCGAGGATCAGAAGCGCGAGGTGCGCGCGCTGGCCAGGATCATCGGCCTGGAAAAAGTCGCCGCAGCGATCTGATCGCGGCCGGGGATACCACGATCATTTGTCGATGGCCGGCTAAGCCGCAGCGACCGGAGCCTCGGCTACGCTTGCGGCGGCTTCCGCGATCATCCGATACGACTGCAGCCGCTTCGCATGATCATAGACGTCCGAGACGATCATCAATTCGTCGGCCCTAGTTTCCTTGACCAGCGCGGCAATGCCGGCCCGCACGGTTTCTTTCGATCCGATGATCGCACGTCGCAGCATGCCCATGGCCTGCATCTTTTCGGCCGGCGACCAGTAGGTCTCGATATCGTCGATAGGCGGCTTGCTGAGGCCGCGGGTGCCACGGAACATGTTGGTGAAGGACATCTGCTGCGTGGTCCACAGCCGCTTCGCTTCGGCATCGGTCTCGGCGGCGATGATATTGACGCCCACCATGGCATGCGGCTTCGCGAGCTGTTCGGACGGCTCGAAATGCGTGCGATAAATGTCGAGGGCCTGCAGCAGCATTTCCGGCGCGAAATGCGACGCGAACGCATAGGGCAGGCCGAGCACGGCGGCGAGCTGCGCGCCATAATTGCTGGAGCCGAGGATCCACAGCGGCACATGGGTGCCGGCGGCCGGCACCGCCTGTAGCCGCTGGCCCGGCGCGGCCTCCGCGAAATAAGCCTGTAACTCCTGGACGTCCTGGGGGAAATTGTCGGAATTCTGCAGCGAGCGGCGTAGCGCCCGCATGGTCATCTGGTCGGTGCCCGGCGCGCGGCCGAGGCCGAGATCGATCCGCCCGGGGAATAGACGCTCAAGTGTGCCGAACTGTTCGGCAATGACGATCGGGGCATGGTTCGGCAGCATGATGCCGCCAGCGCCGACGCGGATGGTCTTGGTACCCGCCGCGATATGGCCGACCACCACCGATGTCGCCGCACTGGCCACGCCGATCATATTGTGATGCTCGGCGACCCAGAACCGCCCGTAACCCCATTGCTCGGCATGACCGGCGAGGTCACGCGCATTGTCGAGCGCGCCGCGGGCATCGGTGTCTTCGGTGACGCGGACGAGATCGAGAATCGACAAAGCAGTCATAGGCGGCCTCCGGTTGTCCATCACATCTATGCAGTCGCATCTTCTTGCGCCACCGCGCCAGACGCAGGTCCGTATTGACAAGTCTTCGGCCAATATGTAACGTTATAACATAACAAACAGGCGGCTTGCATGGACACCGACACTTTCCACTGGTTCGCCGCCCTCAACAGGCTGTTTGATCTCGATGCAAAAACTCCCCGTCACAGTGCTGTCCGGTTTCCTCGGGGCTGGAAAGACCACTTTGCTCAATCACATCCTGAACAATCGCCATGGGTTGAAAGTGGCGGTGATCGTCAACGACATGAGCGAGGTGAACATCGATGCGGATCTGGTGAGGGATGGCGGTGCCAATCTTTCGCGGACGGATGAGAAACTGGTCGAGATGACCAATGGCTGCATCTGCTGCACGCTGCGCGACGATCTCCTGAAAGAGGTGCGCGCA
>SDZE01000229.1 GCA_004173095.1 Bradyrhizobiaceae bacterium | reverse complement strand
GAGGCGAGACGCGACAGATCCACCGGCGTCTTCGACCACGTCGCCGCCACCTTCATGTTACGGACTGCGCCTTCGGTGGGATGCTCGACCTGCTGGAAGAAGTTGGTCGCCACCATGTGCGGATCCTCCATCATGCTGTCGAGCGTATGCATCGGAGCCGATGGTACGTCGGCTTCATCGAGCAGCTTGGCCCATTCCGCCGTGGTGCGTGTCAGGAAGATGCGCGACAACTCGGCATTGACGGCGTCGATATGCTGGATGCGCTGCGGGAACGTGGCAAAGCGAGAGTCCTCAAATAGCTCCTCGCGGCCGACATGCTTGAGAAAACTCTTCCACTGCTTGTCGTTATAGACCATGGCGCAGATGTAGCCGTCGGACGTCTGATACGGCCGGCGATCCGGCGACAGATGACGGCCGTAGCCGCCTTTGTCGAGCGGCGGATCGAAGGTGAGCCCGCCCATGTGGTCGCCCATCATGAAGCCCGCCATGGTTTCAAACATCGGAATATCAACACGCTGGCCCTCGCCGGTGCGGTCGCGATGCACGACGCTGGCGAGGATGGCGCCCAGCGCATTGAGGCCGACGATGCGATCCACCAGTGCGTTCGGCACATAGCGCGGTACGCCGTCGGGGCTGATCCGTGCATTCAACGCCGCCAGAGCGGTGGCCCCCTGGATCAGATCGTCATAAGCAGGCTTTGCCGCATAGGGCCCGGCCTGGCTGAAACCGAACACGCCGGCATAGATCAGGCGCGGATTGATCTTCGACACCACGTCATAGCCGAGATTGAGCCGAACCATCGCCGCCGGGCGGACATTGTAGACCAGCACGTCGGCGCTCGCGACGAGCTTCAGCAACGCCTCGCGGCCCTCTTCCTTTTTGAGGTCGATGCAGACGCAGCGCTTGTTGCGATTGGTATTGAGGAAAATCGGCCCCATGCCGGGATTCCGCATCGGGCCGATCGCGCGGACCACATCCCCGTCGGGAGACTCCACCTTGATGACGTCGGCGCCGTAGTCGCCCAGCGTCTGCGTGCAATAAGGCCCCATCATCACCGAGGTCATATCGATGATCTTGATCCCGTGAAGTGGTCCCAAAGCCGTCTGCTCCCGAAAACGAATGATTGGCGCAGTCGCGCCGTTGTTCAGTCCGTCATAGCGGCTGGCTCTGCTCAAGCAAGGGCGCCGGACGCGGAGCCTTATGCAACGGCCGCGGCACCCTGCAACCGTTACATGCGGCGCGGGAAACCACGTCCAAACACGCAAACGCGGCCGCGCCGCAGCATTCACCCTTTAATTGCAAAAACTTTGTTTTGCTATCATTGCTCGACATACAGCCATACACACGCTTAAGATGTTCTTTGGTCGGATGGCACTTCGTGACGCTCACGACGATACCGCCAAACGAAACCTCCGGGACAGCGTGACAAGTCGGGCTAACGACGGCGCCGAAGAATTTGAAAACAAGCGATAGTGGGGAAAACGTCATGGTAGACAACGCGATCAAGCCGGCCATCCGCACGGCGCTGCGCTTTCATGAAATCGGCAATGACACGCCCTACCGGATCTCATTCGCCGGCAAAGGCAAGAGCGGGGGCAGCTTCGGCTTTATGCAGGGCGACCTCGCTGCCGTGCAGCCCGACGTCACCAGCACCTTCCGCGACGCCATGACGCGCGCGGGCATGAGCGCGCAGAAGATCAATGAGTTGCTGGCGCTGCTCTCGAAGCACCAGATCAAAAACCCGCTCTCAGCAGCTGATACCGCAGCCGTCAATCAAGCACTGCAGGCAGCGCACGACCTCGTCGATGCCATGGACAACCAGATCCTGCAGAGCGTCTATCGCGACCTCGACAGATGCGATGCACGCGCCGCAGCGCATCAGCGCAGCATCGAACCCAAGGGCGTTGTCTATATGGCGCTGTGGATCAACATGTCGGGTCCACCGACCAAGTTGCTGACATGGCTCGACGGCGACGATCCTCATCTCGCCCGCCCCGTGCCGCCGGCTGGCACCACCGTCAGCGGCGACGACATGGAGGATTATCTCGCAGCCACCAACTACTATGTGGAGAATCCACAAAACCTTGCGCATCTGCATGCCTGCGCGGCCAAAGGCATGGAGGCATTGGGCGGCGCCGTCGCCGACGCTGCCGTGCCCATCGTCGCAATGGCGGCGGCTGTCAATCTCGCCGCCCCGATGGCCGCACCGCCAACGCCTGCCGACATGGTGCGGATCGCCGCGAAATCTGCCGATGGCGGCGACTATATCGTCTCCATTCAGAAGACCGGCGGCGACACCGGCGCGATCGAATTCGGCAAAGTCAATGCATCGCCGTCGCGCTTCGACGTCTCCGGCATCAAGGCGCGCGCCGATGGCACCAGGCTTACCTGTTCGGCCACGCTTGGCACCGCGGTCACCTGCGCCCTGCGGGCCGGCCGCCCGCCGACCTCCGACGGTATCGAAATCACCATCGGCGGCTGGTTCGGCGGCACCACAGTCTACACCGTGTCGCATCCAGATTTCGGGCGCCTGCAGACCTTCATCGCGCAAGCGGGATTCCCGGTGATCGCACGATCGGCCCGAGAAGACGTTGTTGCCCGGGCTATCGACGTCGTGCCGGGCATCGCCGATCCGCAACAAGCGTTGGCGCCCGCCCGCGCTCTGGCGGCGGACATCTATGATGACGCGGTCAAGGCGATCGAGTTGTGGCGATTACAGAAATCGTCATCAGACTACGACGCAAAGGTCAATCCCCTGGTAAGAAACGCAGCAGCCAGGGTCAGGCAGTCGCCGAACGTCGGTGAGATCGCAAGATGGCTCGACATCCAAGCCTCTGCGCGCGGCATCGCCGATTCGGAGATTACCGAGACGACTCTCGCTTTGCGCGCGGCTAAATCGCTGGAATTTCAAACCGCACTTCAACAACTCCCCGAAGCAGCTAAATTGCGCGTCAATCTGGAACTTGGCGACAGATCCGATCAGGAGAATGCAGGTCTCGTATCGCTTGGATCTTCCGCAGACCTGGCGACTGGAGCCGTCGCAACAGATCTGTCGGGTGTATTTATTGCCCAAGGCAAATTCATCAGCGCACGCAATTTTCCCGTGATGAAAGGCGCGCTGACCCTCAAAGACCGCAATGGTGCAATTGTTGGCGTCTATGACGTCAACACCGGTGGCGGAGCGCCCGACTTTCGTTCAACCAATGGACCTATCCCACCAGGTATTTATCGGCTGAGCACCTATCGGCCACGCTCGACCATCGGAATGGTATTGCACGGTGTCGGCTATTCCTTTGATCTCGATCCGATCTCCGGCACCAAGGTATTTGGCCGAAGCCTGTTTCGATTGCATCCAGATGGCGGATCGCCTCAAACCAACGGCTGTCTCGGCGTCCGGTCGGACACCGCCGCGCCGCTGCTGCAATGCCGCGATCAGTTGCGCGCCCTCCTGACCGGCGGGACCGTCCAGATTTCGGTCTCGTACGGCACCTGGATGACATAGCTACGTCCGCATCATCTCCCGGAGTGCCGTCTTCAGCACCTTGCCGTAATTGTTCTTCGGCAGTGCATCGAGATAGACGTAGCGTTTCGGGCGCTTGA
>SDZE01000567.1 GCA_004173095.1 Bradyrhizobiaceae bacterium | reverse complement strand
GGGTCTCCTTGGTGGCGCGCTTGATCGTCGCCTTGCGCATCGAATGGGCCTTTCGCTGGCTGAAAACGCGGTCTTTTAACAGGGCGATGACAGGGGCGCTACGCCGCAGCGCCGGATTCGGAGGCTATGGTGAGCGGAAATTCATGGCTTCGCCTTCTCCTCTCCCGCCCTTGCGGGCGAGGGTCGGGGCCGCGCCGCGGCGAAGCTCGAAGAGCGAAGCCGGGTGGGGCGCCCCACGTGACGTCGGCGTTTGCGGAGACACCCCCTCCCTGACCCTCCCCCGCGAAGAGCGGGAGAGGGGACACTTCGGCCGCAGCGGACGATGCGACGTCGCCCGCCACTTCGCTGCCATTTTCCGCCACAAAGTTTCAGCTAAAATTCGAACGTTCCGCTGAACGGTTGCGCTAAGTCTTGCTGTCATAACCGCCCTCACTAGCGAAGAGGACAGCAATGGTTGACAGCAAAGAACGAACTGGGCGGAACGTCGTCGATCTGCGCTCCTATCAGGCGGCCCGGTCGGCCGGCGTGGCGCACAAGATGACTGCGCGCAATTGCCGGCATTGCGGTGCGGCTCTGCTCGACGGCGAATCCGACGACGATTGCTCGAGCATCGGCATCAGTGCCGCGGTGCCGATGCTGCGGAAGTATTACGCGGACTGATCCAGCCGCACTTCTGCGAGGAGCGCCAGAAAGGCGCGTGCCTCACTTTTCCCCAAGACGTCCCGACAGATCAGACGTGCTGGCCGCCATTGATGTGAATCTCGGCGCCGTTCACGTAGGAGCTCGTCTCCGTACACAGCACATAGATGATCTTGGCGACTTCGTCCGGCGTGCCCAGACGATGCAACGGAATCTGCTGATCGACGATGGTCTGCGTCCCCGGCGACAGGATCGAGGTGTCGATCTCGCCCGGCGCGATCGCATTGACGCGAACACCGAGCGGGCCGAAATCCGACGCCATTTCGCGGGTCAGCGATGCCAGTGCGGCTTTCGAGGTGGCATAGGCCGCGCCGGCAAACGGATGCACGCGCGATCCAGCGATCGAGGTGACGTTCACCACCGAGCCCTTCGCGGCCTTGAGCTGCTCGAGCAGGCCACGCGCCATCATGATCGGCGCGAAGAAGTTGACGTTGAACACATGGGTCCAGGTGGCGACGTCGGTGTCGATCGAGCCCATGCGCTTGCCGCCTTCGGCCTTCGGCGAGATGGCGGCATTGTTGACCAGCGCATGCAGCGCGCCGCCGTTCAGCCGTTCCTTGATGTCGTCGATGGCCCGGACGGTGTCGTCATGGTTGGAGAGATCGACCTGGATGTGATCCTCCGGGCCGGCATCCCACGGACAGACTTCCGGAAAAGGATGCCGTGAGCAGGTCAGCACCCGCCAGCCGGCGCTGGAGAAGCGCATCACGGTGGCATGGCCGATGCCGCGGCTCGCGCCCGTCAGCAGCATGGTGCGCTTGGGTGCGTTCGAACCGGAATGGGCAGCAGCTTTTGGCCTCGCGGCCGGGTCAGCGTTCACGGATACATCCTTACTTTATTCCACGCGGCGCCAGTCGCCTCGCGGCGAAATTCGATACGGTCGTGCAGGCGGAACGGGCGGTCATGCCAGAACTCCATGCGCGCCGGCGTGATGCGCCAGCCGCTCCAGCCCGGCGGCCGCGGTACGGCGCCGATCAGGTGCTTGGCACCTTCCTTGGCGATCGCCTGCTCGAACGCAAAACGGCTCTCCAGCGGCTGCGACTGCTTGCTTGCCCAGGCGCCGATTTGTGCCTGCTTCGGACGGGAGGCGAAATACTCGTCTGCCTCGTCGGCGCTGACAGGCGTCACCGCGCCGCGGATGCGGACCTGCCGGCGCAGCGACTTCCAGTGAAACAGAAGGGCCGCCTTCGGATTGCCGGCGAGCTCCTGACCCTTCTGGCTGGCGACGTGGCTGTAGAAGACGAAGCCATCGGTGTCATAGCCCTTCATGAGGACCATGCGCACATCGGGCAGCCCGTCGGCATCGACGGTCGCCAGCGCCATCGCGTTGGGATCGTTCGGCTCGGACGCCTTCGCCTCGGTAAACCACTCGGAAAACAGCGCAAATGGTTCTTCGGCTGCTGTAAAATCACCTGACGTTAACGGAGTTGGGTCTTTCATGGTCGAGGTCGTGTCGGTCATGTCCGGAGTTCCGTATTGCGTTGGCCTATCCGCGATATCGTGCGGCAACCCAAATATAGGCATGACCTATATAGGGCACCGGATCGCTTTGGCCTAACGGGTCTGCGCCCGCTGAAGGCGGCTTTGACAGTTATTCTAATCGGCTCCGGTCTCGGCGGCTGCAGCATGATGCGCAGCCATGACGGTCCCTTCGCGCAGATGGAAGGCAGCGACGTTACCGGATCGATCTCGCCGCGCGCGCCGGCGGCCAGTCTGGATCCGACCGACGCCGATCTGGCTCTGGCGCGCAACGCCGCCAGCGACGTTCTCACCCGCGGCAGCAAGGATTCCAGCCAGCCTTGGGAGAATCCCGCCACCGGCGCGCGGGGCTCGGTGACGCCGATTTCCAATGCCTATGTCGCCGAAGGCAAGACATGCCGGGATTTCCTGGCGTCCTATGTCAACGGCACCACCGAAAGCTGGATGCAGGGCGCCGCCTGTCGCGGGGAACGCGGTCGCTGGGATGTCCGGACCCTGGTGCCATGGAAACGCGGCTGAGTTGCGCTTCGCCGCTTGCAGCCCCGTTGCAAAAATGACACGAACACACCAGATGACAAAGCGGGCGGGTTTATTCCGCAAGCCATTCACGCGGGCGCAGGCTCGCATTCTGAATATTTGAGGAGAGACGACGGATGCGCGACCCCTATGAGGTCTTGGGGGTGCAGCGGGGCGCCAATGCTGCGGCGATCAAGAGCGCCTTTCGCAAGCTCGCCAAGAAGCATCATCCCGACGCCAACAAAGATGATCCGAAAGCCGCCGAGCGGTTTTCGGAAGTGAACGCGGCCAACGAAATTCTCGGCGACGAGGACAAGCGCAAGCAGTTCGACCGCGGCGAGATCGATGCCGAGGGCAAGCCGCGCTTCCAGGGCTTTCCTGGTGGCGGACGCGGCGGTGCCCGCGGCGCCGGGTTCGAGCAGGCCTTTCGCGGCGGCCAGCAGGGCTTCGGCGGCGCCGGTGCCGGCGGTGCTGGGGGCTTCGAGGACATCCTCAACAGCATGTTCGGCGGTGCCGCCGGTGCACGCGGCGCGCGCGCGGGCGCCCAGTCATTCGAGTTCGATGGCGGCGGCGGCTTTGGCGGCGGCGTGCCCGATCTCGACATCAATGTTGCCATGACGGTGACGCTCGAGGAGTCGGTCAAGGGCACCGAGAAGCGCGTGCGGCTGTCCACGGGCAAGGAACTTAATGTGAAGGTGCCGGCCGGTGTCACGGCGGGCCAGCAGATCCGCTTGCGCGGCCAGGGCGAGACCGCCCCCGGCCATCGTCCCGGCGATCTGATGATCACGGTGACCATCGCCCCGGACCCGGTCTTCAAGATCGACGGCAGCGATCTGCGCGTCGATCTGCCGATCACGCTCTATGAAGCCGTGCTCGGCGCCAAGGTGCGCGCGCCAACGCTGACTGGCGCGGT
>SDZE01000462.1 GCA_004173095.1 Bradyrhizobiaceae bacterium | reverse complement strand
TCTGCGTCGGCGCGCCCTGGAATTCGGTCGCCGTCGATCTCGGCGTGGGCCATATCCTGCATTTCGTCTCGGACATCCTGCAGAGTGCTGCCGAAAAGGTGCTTGCGATCCGGCAGGACTGGGCCGAGAAGCACCCCGATCTGGTCGCGGCGCTGACCCGCGCCCATGTGCAGGCAGCCGCCTTCATCGAGAATCCGGCCAATCGCACCGAGACTGCGGCGATCCTGGCCCGGCCGGATCGCATCGGCGTATCGCCCGAAGTGCTACTGCGGACACTGGACGGCAAGTTGAAGATCTCGCCGGACGGCACGATGCGCGAAAGCGGCCGCTATCTGCTGGTCGGCCGCGAAGGCGCAGGTCGACCCGATCCCGTACAGGCCGCCTGGCTCTATGCCCAGATGGTGCGCTGGGGGCAGGCGGCAATCAGCCCGGACGCGCTGAAGACGGCGCAGGCGGTGTTCCGCCCGGATCTCTACGATGCCGCCGTCGGTGCCGCCGCGCCGACAGGCGCCGTAGCTGCCGCCGACGTCATCGGAGCTTTCGCCGGGCCCAGTTTCGATCCGCACGCCCTGGCACCCTATCTCGCCGCCTTCGAGATCGCCCATCTGAAAGGCTAGGCTTCCATCCTCGTCCCCGCGAAGGCGGGGACCCATACCCTCCGTCTTCGATGTTCGGCGAGTTCATGTCGTCGGTCCGGCCCGGGCTAAGTCGCCAGCGTTTGGGATGCTCCGCCTTCGCGGGGACGAGGGCGGCTAATATTTGTGCGTGCGGTGCAAAAGGCTGGCACCCGGCGACAATCTCCTCGGATGATCATCGAGAAGGCCTTGATATCGCGTATCAATGAGACACCGCCCGCTGGCACGAGACTTGAATGTCTCTGGTCAGCCGGCGATCGCTGACGCCCGCCGGCCAGTCCCAGATGGATTTCCGCAGCAACGAGGCTGATCGGACCGTTCCAGACATCAAGCCGGCGCCTAGCGCCGATCTGAGCCTGCACGGTCACAATCCGTAACCCCCGTTGTCGCCACGCCGCGTGGCCCGCAGGAGCTTCGTCGCCGCATGAAAATCGATCCCATTTCCCTCGACTTCACGGACGAGCAGAAGCGCTACCTCGAAGGCTTCACCACCGGGCTGCAGATCAGCCGGGTCGGCAAGAGGCTGGGGAGCGGGGCGGGCGGACATGCTAGCGGCGAGCCGACCGGGCCTGATGCGCCCCACATCAAGGCGCAGGACCGCACGCTGGCGGCGGGCAAGAAGCTCGTCGACCAGGAAAAATGGAAGCGCGAGGAGCATCCGTTCGATGCCTATCCGCGGCTGCGCGCGCAGGCCGCCGACGATGCGCGGCCGTCGCCAGCCGACAACTTCCGTTGGCGCTATTACGGCCTGTTCTATGTCGGTCCGACACAGGACAGCTACATGTCGCGGCTGCGACTGCCGAACGGCGTGCTGAAGCATTGGCAGTTCGCAGGCCTCGCCGATCTCGTCGAAGAGTTGTGCGGACCGTTCTGCCACGTCACCACGCGGGCCAATCTGCAGGTGCGCGAAATCCCGCCGAAACATGCGGTGCGCCTGATCGAGGGCATGCAGGACCTCGGCATCACCGCGCGCGGCTCCGGCGCCGACAATATCCGCAACGTGACGGGTACACCGACGGCCGGCATCGATCCGCAGGAACTGCTGGATACGCGGCCCTATGCGCGCGAATGGCACTATCACATCCTCAACGATCGTTCGCTTTACGGGTTGCCGCGCAAGTTCAACGTCGCCTTTGACGGCGCGGGCAAGATCGCGGTGCTGGAAGACACCAACGACATCGCCTTCGCCGCCGTCGAGGTGAAGGACGGGTTCGGCGTTGCGCCGGGCGTGTGGTTCAAACTCGGCATCGGCGGCATCACCGGCCACAAGGATTTCGCTGCAGAGAACGGCATCATCGTGAAGCCGCAGGACGCGACGCGCGTGGCGGATGCCATCGTGCGCGTGTTCATCGATCTCGGCGATCGCACCAACCGGCTTAAGGCGCGGCTGAAATATGTGATCGACGGCATGGGCATGGCAAAGTTTCTCACGCTGGTCGAGGAGAAGCTCGGCCAGCCCTTCACGCGTGTCGCGGCGGATGCGCTGCTGCTGCGCCCGAGCTTCGATCGCACCGCGCATATCGGCGTGCACCGGCAGAAGCAGGACGGCCTGAGCTGGATCGGCGTCGTGCTGCCGCTCGGTAAGGTGACGTCGGCGCAGATGCGCGGGCTGGCGAAGCTCGCGGCGGATCTCGGCGACGGCGAGATCCGGCTGACGGTGTGGCAGAACCTGTTGATCCCCGGCGTCAAGGATGCCGACGTCGCATTGGCGACGGCCGCCATCGAAGCGCTGGGTCTGGCGATCGAGACCACCGAAATCCGCGCCGGTCTGATTGCCTGCACCGGTCGCGCCGGCTGTAAGTTCGGCAATGCTGACACCAAGCAGACCGCAGCCAGCATTGCCGACTGGTGCGACAGCCGCGTCGAACTCGACACGCCGATCAATATCCATCTGACCGGCTGCCATCATTCTTGCGCGCAGCATTACATCAGCGACATCGGCATGATCGGCGCCCGCGTGGCCAGGGATGACAGCGACGACACCGTCGACGGCTTTCACATCTTCACCGGTGGCGGCTTCGGACCGCAGGCCGATGTCGGGCAGGAGGTCTACCAGAACGTCACCTCCGCCGATGCGCCTGTGGTCGTCGAGCGGCTGTTGAAAGCCTATCTCGCTCACCGCGTGTCGCCGGACGAAACCTTCCTGACGTTTTCGCGCCGACACGACGCGGCGGCTTTGCGCAAACTGGCCGACGAGGTGTCCGCATGAACCAGATGACCCCGCCGCCGAAGATCGAGATCATCCCGTCCTCGGCGCCGTTCTCCGATGCGCAACGCTCGTGGCTGAACGGATTCTTCGCAGGATTGCTGTCGGACGGCGCCGCGCCGCTGCCGGCAGAGCAGGGCGCCGCAATCCTAGACGAGGACGACGGCGCACCGTGGCACGATCAGACCATGCCGATCGCCGACCGCATGAAACTGGCCGAAGGCAAGCCCGTCCGCCGCAAGATGATGGCGGCGATGGCGCAGCAGGATTGCGGCCAGTGCGGCTATAACTGCAATGACTATTCCGACGCGATCGCCACCAAGGCCGAGCCAAGACTGAATCTCTGCGTGCCGGGCGGCAAGGAAACCGCGCGGATGCTGAAGGCGCTGTATGAGGATCTAGATAAAGCGCCGGCCGGTCCCGGCTCCGAAATAGCGCCGCCCGCGAATGCCGCGCCCACGGAAGCCATAGCGCTCGATCCAACCACGCTTGGCCGTTCGCGCGACAATCCGGCGCCGGCCGTATTTCTCGGCCGACGTCTATTAAACGGCCAGGGCTCCGAAAAGGAAACCTGGCATATCGACTTCGACCTGTCTGGCTGCGGACTCGATTACGTCGTCGGCGATTCATTCGGAGTGTTCGCATCGAACGATCTCGGCCATGTCGATCAGATCATCGCGCTGCTCGGGGCCTCGCATATGACCGAGGTGCGCGGCAAGACGCTGCGCGAGGTGCTGCAGCACGAAGTGTCGCTGGCGCCGGCACC
>SDZE01000201.1 GCA_004173095.1 Bradyrhizobiaceae bacterium | reverse complement strand
GTCTCGGTCGCATGGATCGCCGCACCCATGGCGTGGCCGGAATTGCCGTTGATCCCGCTCGGCAGATCGACCGCCAGCACCGGCACGCCGGAGGCATTGATCGCATCGATCATGATCCTGGGATCGCCCTTCACCGGGCGATCGAGCCCGGCGCCGAACAGGGCGTCGATGATCAGCGCGGGCGATCCGATCAGCGAGGGATCGCAGGGCAGCACCTCGCCCTTCCAGCCCTTCGCAGCGAGCGCGGCGTCGCCCTTCAACGTCGCCCGATCGCACAGCAGGATGACCGAGACCTGCCGTCCCTGCGCCGCCAGTTCAGCCGCAGCGACAAATCCGTCGCCACCATTATTGCCGCGGCCGGCGACGACCAGGATGGCGCCCTCCTCTGCCAGATCATTGGCGGCATCCGCCACCGCGCGCCCGGCCGCACGCATGAGTTCGAAGCCCGGCGTGCCGTCGGCAATCGTCAGCTGATCCGCGCGCACCATCTCTTCTGTGGTCAGGAGCTCCATATCACCTCTATTCGCCTGTTCTCGCGGCAGGCCCGATGGCGCCCGGTTCAACCGACCGGAATTGCACCCACTTTAATCAATATGCCTATTTGATAGACACGCACGCGACGGTATGTTTAGACAGAGCCGCTGCAGCTTTGCCGCAAAAACCTGAAAATGCTTCAAAATTAGCCGCATCTCGGTTTTGGCACGGACCCTGCTTAGGCGATGTCAACTTTGAACCAGTCCTACACCATGAGATGTTGGAGAAACTTGGTCGACTATCGTGACGACGTCATCAATGCTCAAGCGGCCGACGCAAAACCCGCCTGACTGTGATGAGGCAGAAAACCGAGCGCCGGCTGTTTCGGCTGCGCAGGGGCGACACAATCCAAGTTCAGAGTTCAAGTTCAGAGTTCAAGTCCAGAACCATTCGATCGTATAGATTCGACCCTATCGCAGTGCCGGGAGACCTTCAGTGAAAAAAATCGAAGCCATCATCAAGCCTTTCAAGCTCGACGAAGTGAAGGAGGCGCTGCAGGAGGTGGGGCTTCAGGGGATCACCGTCACCGAGGCCAAGGGCTTCGGCCGACAGAAAGGCCACGCCGAGCTTTATCGCGGTGCGGAATATATCGTCGATTTCCTTCCCAAGGTGAAGATCGAGATCGTCATCGGCGACGACCTCGTCGAGAAGGCGATCGATGCGATCCGCCGCGCCGCCCAGACCGGCCGCATCGGCGACGGCAAGATCTTCGTGTCCAACATCGAGGAAGCGGTCCGCATCCGCACCGGCGAATCCGGCCTCGACGCGATCTAAGGTCGCAACGCGTTTTGCCTTTCTTGATCATGGCCGGGCAGTGCGAAGCAAGAGCTTCGCTTGGCATCCCGGCCATCCACGTCTTCGCGCATGCGGCAAAGGCGTGGATATGCGGGACAAGCCCGCGCATGACGGAGTTGGTCTCACGGGCTGGACGCTCTCCGAGCGCGGTGCTATCCGACTCCCCGACGTCTTGAGGCGTCAGCAACAGGCTGCTTCGGCAGCCTTCTTGTTGCCGCCTCTGCTGTCGAAGACATATGACCGTGACCAACGCGTCATATGCCGTCGATACGTCCGGAATTCGGCCCGCTAGCAAAGGTAGGGAAACCCATGACGACCGCCAAAGAAGTCCTGCAGTCCATCAAGGACAACGACGTCAAATACGTCGACCTGCGTTTCACCGATCCGCGTGGCAAGTGGCAGCACGTCACCTTCGACGTGTCGATGATCGATGACGACATCTTCGCCGAAGGCACCATGTTCGACGGTTCCTCGATCGCCGGCTGGAAGGCGATCAACGAGTCCGACATGACCTTGATGCTCGACCCGGCCACCGCCGTGATCGACCCGTTCTTCGCCGAGACCACCATGGTCATCACCTGCGACGTGCTCGATCCCGGCACCGGCGAGCCTTACAACCGCGACCCGCGCGGCATCGCCAAGAAGGCCGAAGCCATGGTGAAGTCCATGGGCGTGGGCGACACCGTCTATGTCGGCCCGGAAGCCGAATTTTTCGTGTTCGACGACGTCCGCTTTTCGGCGACGCCCTACAACACCGGCTTCAAGCTCGACTCTTCGGAACTGCCGACCAATTCCGACACCGAATATGAGAGCGGCAATCTCGGCCACCGCGTCCGCAACAAGGGTGGCTACTTCCCCGTCCCGCCGCAGGACTCGCTGCAGGACATGCGCTCGGAAATGCTCGGCGCCATGGCGCGCATGGGCGTCAAGGTCGAGAAGCACCACCACGAAGTGGCGTCGGCCCAGCACGAACTCGGCATGAAGTTCGACACCCTGACCCACATGGCCGACCAGATGCAGGTCTATAAGTACTGCATCCATCAGGTCGCGCATATCTACGGCAAGACCGCCACCTTCATGCCGAAGCCGATCTTCGGCGACAACGGCTCGGGCATGCACGTGCACCAGTCGATCTGGAAGGACGGCAAGCCGACCTTCGCCGGCAACAAATATGCCGACCTGTCGGAAAACTGCCTGTTCTATATCGGCGGCATCATCAAGCACGCCAAGGCGATCAACGCCTTCACCAACCCGTCGACCAACTCCTACAAGCGTCTGGTCCCCGGCTACGAAGCGCCGGTGCTGCTGGCCTATTCGGCCCGCAACCGCTCGGCCTCCTGCCGCATCCCGTTCACGACCTCGCCGAAGGCGAAGCGCGTGGAGGTCCGTTTCCCGGATCCGATGGCGAACCCCTATCTCGCTTTCGCATCGATGCTGATGGCCGGCCTCGACGGCATCAAGAACAAGATCGATCCGGGTCCGGCGATGGACAAGGATCTATATGATCTGCCGAAGGAAGAGCTGAAGCAGATCCCGACCGTGTGCGGTTCGCTCCGCGAAGCGCTCGAGAATCTCGACAAGGACCGCGCCTTCCTGAAGGCCGGCGGCGTGTTCGATGACGACTTCATCGACGCCTATATCGAACTGAAGATGCAGGACGTCGAGCGCTACGAGATGACCCCGCATCCGGTCGAATTCGAAATGTACTATTCGTACTGATCGGGTCTCACGATCGGCGACAAGACCAAGGCGCTCCGGAAACGGGGCGCCTTTTTTATCGGGATTATTTCCGCGTAAACGCCCGCGCCGGCTCGAAGGCCTCGGTAAATCCCACGGCCTGCACGGCGCGGGCCGCATCGGCCTCGTTCTCCGACCACGGCAGCTTCGCTGCGATCGTCCGCGTCACCGGCTCGCCGAGCGCGCCGCCGTAATCGATCGGCCACAAGCCGTTCGGCACGGCCTCGACCGAGACGGCGCGCAGCCTGATGCCCTGCCCGAGCGATGAAAGATCTTGCGGATCGAGGCGCGTGACCGAGGATGCGTCGCGCGGGTCCCTGAAGCTCGCCAACACCGGCATCAGCTCGCCAGTCACCGGCACGGCCCCGGTCTGGCTGCCGACATCACGAAACGCGATCTTGCGGCCGGCGGCCTGATAGGCGCGCATGGCAACGAAATTGGCGCCGTCAAAATCCGCATTGCCCTTGTCATCATGCAGCATCAGGGCGGCGAGATTCTTGCCGCCGCCGAGATCCATCATCACCGCATCGCCGCGCGAGACCGTCTTG
>SDZE01000328.1 GCA_004173095.1 Bradyrhizobiaceae bacterium | reverse complement strand
GCGCATGCGGGCCACCCATCAGATCGCCGTCGAGAAACTCGCCGCGATTGCCAGGCTCGGGGCCGACAAGGCCGTGGTCACAGCGCTCGGCGAATCCGTGAAGAACATCGAGGACACGAGTCGATCTTTTCCTGGGTTGCAGCGCCAAGGCTGCGGAAGCGCGTGAAGGACAATCTCGCAGCGCTCGATGGCGCCATCGGCAGCATTCCCGAATTGCGTAAAGCCGCCGAGCAACTGCTCGCGCTCGGCGACGGCAAGAACGGTGTGTTCAAGGTCCGCCAGAAGGAAATCGATACGCTCGAATATGGCGAGCTCATTCTCGACGAAACCCGCAAGCTCAATGCCGGGCTCGGCATCAGCGTGAAGCAGATGGTCGACAACGTACGCGCCGAAACCGATGCAGCGACCGCCAAATCGCAGACCACCATCGCGCTGTCGACGCAGATCATGCTCGCGCTCGGCGCCTTGACGCTGATCGGCTCGGCTTTGTTCGTCTGGCTCTATGTCGGCCGCAGCATCCTGCGCCGCATCGCGCAGCTGCAGCAGGCAATGCAATTGCTGTCCAGCGGCGATCTGGAAACCAGGATGGCCCGCAGCAAGCAGCAGGACGAAATCTCGGTGATGGCGGACTCGCTGGAGGTGTTCCGCGAGAACATGATCAATGCGCGTCAAATGAGCGCCGAACAGGATCGCGATCGTCTCGCCAAGAACGAGCGCGCCGGCCGCGTCGAAGCCCGCATCCACGACTTCGAGGGCAAGGTGCGCAACGCGCTGGCGAAGCTGCAAACCGCAGCCGATTCCATGCAGAGCACCGCGCAGGACATGTCGTCCACCGCCGATCGCTCCAGCGCCCTGGTCAGTGCCGTCGCGGCTGCCGCCGAGGAAACGTCGGTGAACGTCCAGACGGTATCGGCCGGCACCGAAGAACTGACATCGTCGATCTCCGAGATCAGCCGCCAGGTCGTCAACTCCTCGCAGATCGCAGCCAAAGCGGTCAACGAGGCCGGCACCACCGACGCGACCATGCAGGGCCTCGCCGAAAGCGCCACCCGCATCAGCGTCGTCATCGATCTGATCCAGACCATCGCCTCGCAGACCAATCTGCTCGCGCTCAACGCCACCATCGAGGCCGCGCGCGCGGGCGATGCCGGCCGCGGTTTCGCGGTGGTCGCATCCGAAGTGAAGAGCCTGGCCGATCAGACCGCCAAGGCGACCGACGAAATCCGCACCCAGATCGGCGCCATGCAGCAGGTGACGTCGGTTGCCGTCGGCGCCATCCGCAGCATCGGCCAGACCATCACCGAGATCAACGAAGTCAGCACGGCCATCGCCACCGCCGTCGAGCAGCAAGGTGCCGCGACACGCGAGATCGCGCGCAACATTCAGCATGCAGCGGGCGGCACCAGCGAAGTGTCGAGCAATATCGTGGGCGTCAGCGATGCATCGACGCAAGCAGGCGTGGCAGCCAACGAAGTGCTCGGCGCATCAGGCGATTTGCGACGCGAGGCCGATACGCTGCGCGGCGAGATCGACGAATTCCTCACCAGCATCCGCGCCGCCTGAGGCACACGGATTCTTGAATCGCCGCGCGTGATGACACGCGCGGCGATTGCTTGCGCTCTCAACCGAAATCATGGGAGTGGTCCCGCTGCGGCCTCAAAGCCATCGGGCTGCGCAAGTTGCGAGGACCTTCCATGCCGACATCATCCGTCACATCGATCCATCAGCCGCGTCACGACTGGCAGCGGCACGAGGCCGACGCGCTCTATGCGCTGCCATTCTCCGATCTCGTGTTCCAGGCGCAGAGCGTCCATCGCAGCAATTTCGATCCCAACCATATCGAGACCGCGAGCCTGCTCTCGATCAAGACCGGCGGCTGTGCGGAAGACTGCGGCTACTGCTCGCAGAGCGCGCATTACGACACCGGCCTCAAGGCCACCAAGCTGATGGACCAGGACGCCGTGGTCGCCACCGCGCAGCGCGCCAAGAACGCCGGCGCCAGCCGCTTCTGCATGGCGGCCGCATGGCGCAATCCAAAGGACAAAGATCTCGATCGCGTCTGCGACATGGTGAGTGCCGTGAAGGCGCTCGGCATGGAAACATGTGCGACGCTCGGCATGCTGACCGACGATCAGGCCAGGCGCCTGCACGACGCCGGGCTCGATTTCTACAACCACAATGTCGATACCTCGCCGGAGTTCTACGGCAAGATCATCACCACCCGCACCATGCAGGATCGCATCGATACGCTTTCGCGTGCCCATGATGCCGGCCTGAAGACCTGCTGCGGCGGCATCATCGGCATGGGCGAGCAAATCGAAGATCGACTCGGGATGCTGTTGCTGCTCGCCAACATGCCGCATCATCCGGACTCGGTGCCGATCAATATGTGGAACGAGGTCAAGGGCGTGCCGGTCAACGACACCGCAGAACGCCCGGATCCGATCGCGCTCGCCCGCATGATCGCAGTCGCGCGGATCATGATGCCGAAGAGCGTCGTCAGGCTTTCCGCCGGACGGCAATACATGACCGATGAGCTGCAGACGTTGTGTTTCCTCGCTGGCGCCAATTCGATCTTCATCGGCGACATGTTGCTGACCACCACAAATCCGCAGACCGACCGCGATACCGAATTGCTCGGCCGGCTCGGCATGACCTCCGGACTCAGTGCCGCCGAGGCCGCTCCGGCCATGCGCGCGAGGGCATAACCCATGCCCTGCGCTGGCCCTTTTTGGGCTGGCGCGGGGGTCCTTCGCCCGGTAAGCCGGATGCAAAGGACAAAAAGACGATGACAGACGCCAGCGCCAAGCCTGTTCACGACAAGCCTGCTCACGACAAGCCCGTCGATCCGCTCAACTATCCGATCGAGAGCCATCCCGGCCCCGATCAGGTGGTGGACATCGCCCCCGGCATCAAATGGCTCCGGCTCGACCTGCCGTTTCGTCTGAACCACGTCAACATCTACCTGCTCGAAGACGGCGACGGCTGGGCCATGGTCGACACCGGCTTCGGCAACGACGCCACCATCGCGGCATGGACGACACTGTTCGACGGCCCGCTCAAGGGCATCGCGATTTCCAAGGTGATCATCACCCACGCCCATCCCGACCATGTCGGCCAGGCCGGCTGGATCGTGCAGCGCTTCGGCTGCCCCTTCTATATGTCGCAGGTCGAATATCTACAGGGCGTCTATCACCAGAACCGCCGCACCGAGGAGCGGCTGGTCAATATGCGCCAGTTTTTCCTGCGCCACGGCATGGACGACGCGATCACCGAGCAACTGCTCGGCCGCGGCCAGGACTATCTCAAGAAGACCGTTCCGCTGCCCGCCGCCTATCGTCGTCTCCGCAATGGCGGCGCCATCACCATCGGCAGCCGCGACTTCCAGATCATCACTGGCGCCGGTCATTCGCCTGATCAGGTGACGCTCTATTGCGCCGCCGACAATATCTATCTCTCCGCCGATCAGGTGCTCAGCAAGATTTCGCCCAATGTCAGCGTCTGGGCGCATGAGCCGGACGAAAACGCGCTCGGCGCCTATTTGACATCGCTCAATGCCATCGCCTCTGCATTGCCTGATGATGCGCTGGTGTTGCCGGGTCATGGCGTGCCGTTTTACGGCCTCAAGATCAGGATCAAGCAGCTCGCCGACCATCACGAGGAACGCTGCGGTATGATCGCGGATGCCTGTCGCACCGAGGCCAAAACGTCAGCGCAACTGGTGCCGGTCGTGTTTCACAAGCACAAGCTGGACGCTCACCAGACCGGCTTTGCCGCCGGCGAACTGATCGCCCACGTCAATTACATGCTGGCCGAGGGCCGGCTGAGTCAGGAACTGTGCAGCGACGGCAAGCTGCGCTTTAGCGCGACCTAGTCTGATTCACGGAAAGTGCGCGTCCCGGACGCGGTGCGGCGCGAAGCGCCGCTCCGCAGAGCCGGGACCGTATCAAGCTTCGCGATCCCGGTTCTGCGAAGCAACGCAAGGCGTTGCATCGTGCCCGGGACAAGGCAGAGTCCGCACTGGGCAATATGCCCAATTGCGCCTCGACAGCCCGACTGGAAAAGCTCTAAAACGCAATCAAGCTGGGGTTTCGGGTTCCGTTTTGGGTATTTTTCCGATGGATTACAGCAAATTCTTCAGTGACGCGCTCTCCCGCCTGCATGATGAGCGTCGTTACCGGGTGTTCGCCGATCTCGAGCGCATTGCCGGCCGGTTTCCGCATGCGGTCTGGCATACGCCGAAAGGCCCGCACAACGTCGTCATCTGGTGCTCGAACGATTATCTCGGCATGGGCCAGCACCCGAAAGTGGTCGGCGCCATGGTGGAGACGGCGACGCGAGTCGGCACCGGCGCGGGCGGCACGCGCAACATCGCCGGTACCCATCATCCGCTGGTCCAGCTCGAGGAAGAACTCGCCGACCTGCACGGCAAACAGGCCGCATTGCTGTTCACTTCCGGCTATGTGTCGAATCAGACCGGCATCTCGACGCTCGCCAAGATGATGCCGAACTGCCTCATCCTGTCGGATGCGCTGAACCACAATTCGATGATCGAAGGTATCCGGCAGTCCGGCTGCGAGCGCGTCCTGTTCCGCCACAACGACGTCGCGCATCTCGAAGAACTGCTGATGGCCGCCGACCCCGCACGGCCGAAACTGATCGCTTGCGAGAGCCTGTATTCGATGGATGGCGACGTGGCGCCGCTGGCCGCAATCTGCGATCTGGCCGAGCGCTACGGCGCCATGACCTATGTCGATGAGGTCCATGCGGTGGGCATGTATGGCCCGCGCGGCGGCGGTATTGCCGAGCGCGACGGGGTCATGCACCGCATCGACGTGCTCGAAGGCACGCTCGCGAAAGCCTATGGCTGCCTTGGCGGCTATATCGCCGCCAGCGCCGATATCGTCGATGCCGTGCGCTCCTATGCGCCGGGCTTCATCTTCACCACGGCATTGCCGCCGGCGATCTGCTCGGCCGCGACGGCCGCGATCAAGCATCTCAAATCGTCGAACTGGGAGCGCGAGCGCCATCAGGACCGCGCCGCGCGCGTCAAGGCCGTGCTCACCGCCGCCGGCATTCCCGTGATGTCCACCGACACCCATATCGTGCCGGTGTTCGTCGGCGACGCCGAATTGTGCAAGAAGGCCAGCGATCTGCTGCTGGAGGATCACGGCATCTATATCCAGCCGATCAATTATCCCACCGTCGCCAAGGGCGAAGAGCGCCTGCGCATCACGCCTTCACCCTATCATGACGACGTGCTGATCGATCATCTGGCGGAAGCATTGTTGCAGGTATGGGATCAACTCGGCCTGCCGCTGCACGCCAAGGCGATGGCGGCGGAGTAGCTCTACCCCTCATGGTGAGGAGCGCGCATTTGCGCGCGTCTCGAACCGTGAGATCGCTTGGCTCTGCGTTCGTCGTCATCCTTCGAGATGCGCGCTTTGCGCGCTCCTCAGGATGAGGATAGTGCTTGTTGAAGCTCGTGTAAGGATCCATCCCTTGGACATCATCTGGAAAGGCATTCTCGGCGGCCTGCTGACGGCGCTGATTGCTTTCCTGTCCAAGCGCGGCAACACGTTGCCCGGCATCCTGCCGCTGTTCCCGACATTTGCGATCATCGCGCTGGCCATCGTCGGCGCCAAAGGCGAAGCCGCCGGCTTTCGCGAGGCCTGTCTGGCCGGCGCCAAGACCATCCCGGCCTACCTGGCCTTTCTCGGCGTCAGCTACCTCACGATCGGATCGATCGATTACCGGCTGGCGATCGCCGCCGGCGTCGCGGCCTGGCTGGTGGTGATCGTGATCAGCTTTTACGGATTGCGCGCAATCTCATAACGAGCGCTTCGTAGGGTGGGCAAAGCGAAGCGTGCCCACCACGCCCCGATTACCAACGTCGGCGGTGGGCACGCTGCGCTTTGCCCACCCTACAGTGACAGGCTACAGTCACGCCCGACACCGGAGCCGGCACATGCTGCACGACTGGGGCGTGATCGTCGCCGCCCTCCTCTATATCGGGTTCTTGTTCTGCGTCGCCTCCTACGGCGACCGGCTCGGCCTGTTCCAGCGCGGCTTTGCCGGCAAGCTGATCTATCCGCTGTCGCTGGCGATCTATTGCACGTCGTGGACGTTTTTCGGCTCGGTCGGCGTCGCCAGCCGCACCAGCGTGGATTTTCTCGCCATCTATATCGGCCCGATCCTGCTGTTCGTGTTCGGCGCACCATTGCTGCGCCGGGTGATCAGCCTGGCGAAATCGCAGAACATCACCTCCATCGCCGACTTCATCGCCGCGCGCTACGGCAAGAGTCAGGCCGTCGCCGCCACAGTGGCCGTGATCGCCATCATCGGCTCGGTGCCCTACATCGCGCTACAGCTGAAAGCCGTGGCGTCGTCGCTGGAAACCATCCTCGGCGATGACAAGGCGATCGCCGGCATCCCCATCGTTGGCGACATGGCGCTGGTGGTAACCCTTGCCATGGCGGTGTTCGCCATCCTGTTCGGCACCCGCCATGCCAATGCCACCGAACACCAGCACGGGTTGATGCTCGCCGTTGCCACCGAGTCCATCGTCAAGCTCGTGGTCTTCATCACCGCCGGCGCCTTCGTCACCTTCGTGATGTTCTCGCCGCACGAGCTTTACGAGCGCGCCATGAAGACCCCGGAGGCGTTGCGCGCCATCGACTATTCGCCGTCGATCGGCAACTTCCTCACCATGGTGGCGCTGTCGTTCTGCGCCATCATGCTGCTGCCCCGCCAGTTCCATGTCAGCGTGGTGGAGAATGCCGGCGATGCCGGCGTCGCCCGCGCGCGCTGGATGTTTCCGCTTTATCTGGTCGCCATCAACCTGTTCGTGATTCCGATCGCGCTGGCCGGCCTCGTCAAATTCCCGTTCGGTGCCGTCGATAGCGACATGTTTGTGCTGGCGCTGCCGATCGAGGCCGGCTCGTATGCGCTCAGCATGGCCGTGTTCATCGGCGGCCTGTCTGCCGCCACCGCCATGGTGATCGTGGAATGCGTCGCGCTGGCCATCATGGTGTCGAACGACATCCTGCTGCCGCTCACGTTGCGGCGGCGCCAGGCGCCCCCGCATGGCGAGACCGACTACGGCAATTTCCTGCTGCGCACACGCCGTTTTGCGATCTTCGCCATCATGGTGATGGCCTATTTCTACTTCCGCGCCCTTGGCAACACGCAGCTCGCCGCCATCGGCCTGTTGTCCTTTGCGGCCATCGCGCAATTCGCACCGGCGTTTTTCGGCGGCCTGATCTGGCGTCGCGCCACCGCGCGTGGCGCCATGGGCGGCATGGTGGTGGGCTTCCTGGTCTGGGCCTATACGCTGTTCATCCCGAGCTTTCTCGACACCAACACCGCCGGCCTGTTGTTCCTGCAGCATGGCCCGTTCGGCATCGAGGCGCTGAAGCCGCAGGATCTGTTCGGCTCCAGCTTGCCGCCGCTGCTGCATGGCACGCTGTGGAGCCTTTCACTCAATATCCTCGCTTACATCGTGCTGTCACTGATGCGTGCACCGTCCTCAATCGAGCGCCTGCAGGCCGACACATTCGTGCCGAACACGCTGGCACCGATCACGCCGTCGTTCCGACGCTGGCGCACCACGGTCACCGTGCAGGACATCCTCAACACGGTGACGCAATATATCGGCGAGACCAGGGCCCGCGAATCGTTCGATGCCTTTGTTACGCGGCGGCGCGTCGATCTCGATCCGCAAGCGCCGGCCGATTTCGAACTGCTCAAGCATGCCGAATAGCGCTCAAACTGCTCGATGATTCCCACGCCGCGCTGCATTTCAACCGCGAGATATTGCAAACGGCGCTAAACCACGTGCGCCAGGGCATCGTCGTCTTCAATCCCGACCTGCAACTGATCGTCTCCAATCAGCACTTCGGCGAACTGCTCGGCCTTCCGCCGCAGATCGTGCAGATCGGCATTCCTCTGCGTGAGATTCTCGAATTCATCGATATCCACAGCGTGCCGCCCTCGGGCGACTACGACACCCGCCTGCAGACGCGGCTGAAGGCCTACACGACCGAAGGCATGCCCTATCTGGAACGGCTGAAGGATCGCCACCTCGTGATTGAAGTGCGCGCCAACAAGATGCCCGATGGCGGACTGGTGCTCACCTTCACCGACGTGACACCGAGCTTCGAAGCTGCCGAAGCTCTCGAGCGCGTCAACGCCACGCTCGAAAAGCGCGTCCGTGAGCGCACCGAGGAATTGACCCGGCTGAACAGCGAACTGGCACGCGCCAAGAGCACTGCCGAAGAAGCCAACATTTCCAAAACGCGTTTCCTGGCCGCCGCCGGCCACGACATCCTGCAGCCGCTGAACGCGGCGCGGCTCTACGTCACGAGCCTGGTCGAGCGCAACGGCAGCGGCGAGGACGCACGCCTGGTCGAAAACATTGACGAATCCCTGGAAGCCATCGAGGAGATTCTCGGCGCCCTGCTCGATATTTCGCGCCTCGATGCCGGCGCGATGACGCCCGCCATTTCCTCCTTCCGCATCGGTGACCTGATGCGTTCGCTGGAGATCGAATACGCTCCCATCGCGCGCGCCAAAGGCATCGAGCTCTGCTTCGTGCCGTGTTCGCTGCCGGTCGAATCCGACCGTCTGCTGCTGCGCCGCCTGCTGCAGAACCTGATCTCCAACGCGATCAAATATACACCCAAAGGCCGCGTGCTGGTCGGCTGTCATCGCCGCGGCGCGGCGCTGCGGATCGGCATCTACGACACCGGCGTCGGCATACCGATCCTCAAACGTGGCGAGATCTTCAAAGAGTTTCACCGCCTCGAACAGGGCGCGCGTATCGCGCGCGGCCTCGGACTTGGCCTGTCGATCGTCAAGCGCCTCGCCCATGTGCTCAATCATGGCATCGCGCTGGATTCCAACCGGTCGGGCGGTTCGGTATTCTCGGTGACGGTGCCAGTGGCAAAGGCCATCAACCACACCGCCGTGGTGACATCAGCGACACCGCTCGCGAAAGCGCCGATGTCCGGCACGCTGATCGTCTGCATCGAGAACGACCCGGCGATTCTCGATGGCATGAAGACACTGTTGCAGGCGTGGGGATCGGATGTGATTGCGGTGCCCGATCCGGAAGCGGCGATGGAGGCGATCGCCGAAATCCAGGCCTCGGGCCGCCGCCTCACCGGTATTCTCGTCGATTACCATCTCGATCGCGGCAACGGCATCGCCGCCATCCGTGCCATCCGCGGTCGCTTCGGCAAGGACATTCCGGCGATCCTGATCACCGCCGATCGCAGCCCGCATGTCCGCTCCGCGGCGCGGCAGGACAGGATCGCGGTCCAGAACAAGCCGGTGAAGCCGGCGAGCCTGCGGGCTTTGTTAGGACAATGGCGTTCTCAGCAGATGGTGGCGGCCGAGTAAGTCCCTCACCCGCTCGCGTTACGACGCAGCGTCCTGCTTCCACGGGCCGCCGGCGATCTTCGCTGCGGCGATCACCGCCTGGGTGCGGCTTTCCACCCCGAGTTTCTGCAAGATTGCAGAGACATGCGCCTTGATGGTCGCCTCTGAGACACCGAGTTCATAGGCGATCTGCTTGTTGAGCAATCCCTCGGACAGCATCATCAGCACCCGCACCTGCTGCGGCGTCAGGGTCACCAGACGATCGCGCAGCTTGCTCATTTCCGGATCGGCCGTGGCGGACATGTCGATGTCCGGCGGAACCCAGACATCGCCGTCCAGCACCTTCATGATGGCGTCGCGCAACGTATCGACACCGAACCGCTTGGGGATGAAGCCCGAGGCGCCGAAATCCAGTGACTGCCGGATCGTACCGACATCATCGCTGGCCGACACGATCACGACCGGGATCGCCGGATATTGCGCGCGCAGATAGATCAGGCCGGAGAACCCGGAAATACCGGGCATCGACAGATCGAGCAGCACCAGATCGACGTCGGAGTCCTCTTCCAGCATGCGGGTGAGGTCATCGAAGGTGCCGGTTTCGTCGATGGCCGTGGTCGGAAGCACGCTGCTCACGCCTTGCCGCAACGCGCCACGGAACAGCGGGTGATCGTCGGCAATAATAAGACGTGTCGGGGCAGGTATCGTCATCGAGTTCCGTGAGTGCCAGGTCGCCCATCGGGCTACTGTGTTGAGCTCGCACGCCAAAAGCGCACTGGATGCAATGTCGCGCGGTCGCACGCCCCATGCAAGCACGCAATGCTGCCGCGCGGTAAGATGGTGAACAGCATTGTGCGTCGCACACAAGAATTGCGTTGAGCCCGCCGCGATGGGGGCGGCACAGCAACGCCGAAAGTCGAATGCCTAAAGTCTTATTGGGTCCCATTTCCCTGCAATGTTAGCGTGCACTTCGCGGGCTCTCTGCAATGGCTCACGGAGCTCTGCAGAGCGAGCGGTCTGTCACAGACCCGCAGCAACGACTGTTATCAAGGCTCGCAGAAGAAGACTCGCAATAAAAGACTTGCGTCAAAAAACTTGCATCAAACGACGTGCAGCAACGTATTTGGGGAGCGATACACACATGTCCACCATGGCAGCCACATCCGTGAAATCCGCGGGGATGACGAAGGACGAACGTTTCGTCATCTTCGCATCCTCCCTCGGTACCGTCTTCGAATGGTATGACTTCTATCTGTTTGGATCGCTCGCCGGCATCATCGGCGCCCAGTTCTTCGGCGTTATCGATCCGGCCACTGGCCAGCCGATGTTCACCCAGGCCACGCGCGATATTTTCGCGCTCTTGGCTTTTGCTGCCGGCTTCATCGTTCGCCCGTTCGGCGCCATCGTGTTCGGTCGCGTCGGCGACCTCGTCGGCCGCAAATACACCTTCCTGGTCACGATCCTGATCATGGGTCTGTCGACCTTCATCGTCGGCATCCTGCCGAATGCGGCAACCATCGGCATTGCAGCCCCGATTATTCTGATCGCGCTGCGACTCCTGCAGGGCCTGGCGCTCGGCGGCGAGTATGGCGGTGCGGCGACCTATGTGGCGGAACATTCGCCGATGGGTAAACGCGGCTACTACACATCCTTCATCCAGACCACGGCCACACTCGGCCTGTTCCTGTCGTTGCTGGTGATTCTGTTCACCCGCTCGATTCTCGGCGAAGCGGAGTTCGCAGCCTGGGGCTGGCGCATTCCGTTCCTGGTCTCGGTGGCCCTGCTCGGTATATCCGTCTGGATCCGACTGCGCCTGAATGAATCGCCGGTGTTCCAGAAGATGAAAGACGAAGGCAAGACGTCGAAAGCGCCGCTCACGGAAGCCTTCGGTAATTGGGGCAATGCCAAGATCGTCCTGATCGCGCTGCTCGGCGCTGTCATGGGACAGGGCGTCGTCTGGTACACCGGACAGTTCTACGCGCTGTTCTTCATGCAATCGATCCTCAAGGTCGATGGCTACACCGCCAACCTCCTGATCGCCTGGTCGCTGCTGATCGGCACCGGCTTCTTCGTGTTCTGGGGCGCCTTGTCCGACAAGATCGGCCGCAAGCCGATCATCCTGGCAGGCTGCTTGATCGCGGCTCTGACCTTCTTCCCGATCTTCCGCATGATCACGGCCAACGCCAATCCGACGCTGGAAAAGGCGATCGAAACCGTCAAGGTCGAGGTTGTCGCCGATCCCGCCCAGTGCGGCGATCTGTTCAACCCGGTCGGCACCCGCGTCTTCACCAAGCCTTGCGATACGGCACGCGCCTATCTCGCCCAGTCGTCGGTGAAGTACTCGACCACCAATGGGGCTGCAGGCTCCGGCGTGAAGGTGGTGGTGAACGGCAAGGACGTGCCTTACGCCGACGCCAAGACCTCCAATCCGGCGGTTCTCGCGGCGGTGCAGGCGGCGGGCTATCCGAAGGCGGGTGATGCGCAGATCGTCAAGATGGCGCATCCGTTCGACATCTTCCGTCCGCAGGTTGCGGCGGTGATCGGACTGCTGTTCGTGCTGGTGCTGTTCGTGACCATGGTTTACGGCCCGATCGCAGCGATGCTGGTCGAACTGTTCCCGACCAAGATCCGCTACACCTCGATGTCGCTGCCCTATCACATCGGCAACGGCTGGTTCGGCGGCTTGCTGCCGGCAACGGCCTTCGCCATCGTGGCCTCGACCGGCGATATCTATGCGGGCCTCTGGTATCCGATCATCTTCGCGGCCATCACCGTGGTGATCGGCATCTTCTTCCTGCCGGAAACCAAGGACGTCGACATCTCGCGCTAGTCGCAGAGCATCAAGAACGAAGAGGCCGCGGAGATATCCGCGGCCTCTTTCATTTTGGGTGATCTGATGTAGCCGGCGTCTTGCGATAAACAACGCCACGAACGACGCAACGATTATCCCGCCTGACCGACGAATTGCAGCATCACCTCGCGCGTATGCGGCCTGGCCCGATGCTCGATTAGATAGATCGCCTGCCACGTTCCCAGCGCCATCCGTCCAGCCAGCACCGGGACGTGCAGCGATGTTGCCGTCAGCATGGTGCGGACATGAGCCGGCATGTCGTCGGAGCCTTCACTGTCATGCGTCCAGCGGAAAGTTTGCGGCGCCAGTCGATCCAGCACGCCCATCAGATCGACCAGCACCGACGGATCGGCATTCTCCTGAATTGTCAGCGATGCCGACGTGTGTCGGATGAACACGGTCAGCGCGCCCTCGTGCGCTGCAATCTCCGCCAGGAATTTCGCTACGTCGCTGCTGACATCAACAAAGCCGGCACCGCTGGTCTGCACGCGTAAAACCGACGTTGCGACCGTATCCGCGGCTACGACGGTAGGCGCGCTGCGTGTGATCGTTCGTGCTGAGGCCATCATCCCCTCGTTGTCACCAGCCACATTTTCCAGCAGGAATGTTGCCTAAATCGGGTCGACCTGAACCAAGTCGCATGCACCGCGTTCCATCGTCAACGCAACGGGAGGACACCATGCCATCACCAGTATCGAAAGATGTTCCGAGTTCACGCGATCTGCCCGATGAGCCTCGGAAAGACGAGGCCCGCGACCTTGAGAAGGCGATTGTCGAGGACGCCGACGAGACCGACCAGGCGGATCGCGAACGCATCCATGGTGATGGGAAGGATATCGGCCTGGATCCGAAGAAATAAGCTAATCGACGGGTCGTCCGCAGTCGGATGCAAAAAAACAGGCCCCGGCTATCGCCGAGGCCTGTTGTAGTTGGAATCAGCGCATACCCGCCGAGCCTGAACCGCTACCAGCCGAATTGGCTGGATTGGCCGAGCTGTTGCTGCCGCTCATCGAGTTTCCATTATTCCCTGCGCCAGTTGCACCCGCCCCCGGCGCCATCTTGCCGGTCGACGACCCCGTCGTCATGCCGCTCTTATTCGCGGTGCCGTCACGGTTCATGTCTTTCGATGCACCGTCGGTCTTGTTCATCGACGATCCGGCCGGCGGCGTCGCACTGGTTTGCGCGGCGGCGAACGTGGTGGACAGAACAAGTGCGAGCGTCGTTACGATAACTGTCTTTTTCATGTGTTCCTCACTGTGTGTCGTGATGCTTGTGTTGGCAACGACCCGATCCGGAGCACGTTCCGAAAAAACGCGGTGGAACTATCAGAACATCGCAGTAACGAGCACACGCCTCGGCGAAGCGACGCGCTAGTTCCCGCCGCCGGAGTCACGCTGCAGCCGGTGGGCCATGTCGACCAGCCGACGCCATGTGCGCTCAACGGTACTCATCACGCGATCCAGATCGCGATCGCTTGGTAAAGGTATCTCGATTTTGGGGATTTCGATTTTGCGTTCGCCGTCTTTATTCGGATGCGGGAGCGCCTCGGCAGCCTTGCCGGACGGCGCGACGCTGGCAGCGAGCCGCGCTTTCAGCGCTTCATTCTCACTCTGCAGCCGACCGATTTCAGCATCGAGCGCCGCCCGTTCGTCGGGCACCACGCGGCAGGTCCAGCCGCCATTGTCCGTGCAGGCCGAAACCGCGCCGGTGCGGGTATCCAGGCGGAGGATGCCGTCTTTCACCGCCGACAATGTGTAGCGGCCGTTCTCGCCGTCAGGCAGAGAGTCGGCAGAAGCGCTAACGAGGCCGACCAAAGTGACGACGACAGCGCCCGGAAGCGAGAGAGAGCGCCCAACTACAATCCGCATTGCGATGCTCCTCAGCATGGTCACGCTCGATCACCTCTCCCCGGCGCGTAGCAAGGCTTGACGAGGGGAGAGGCGAGGCAACTACGGCTGCTTGAACGCCGCGCGCTTTGATTTCAACGCGTCGTCGAGAAGTTCGATCCGATCCTGGCCCCAGAACACTTCGCCATTCAACACATAGGCTGGCGAGCCGAACACGTCGCCTGCCTGTGCGTCCTTCTGGTTCTGCTCGTATTTCGCCGTGATCTCGGCCGACGGTGAGCGTTCGACCAGCTGCTTGCCGGGGAGCCCCGCCTCGTCGGCAAGCCGGGTCAGAACCGCAGCATCAGCCAGATTCTCTTCCTTTTCCCACACCGCCGCGTAAGCCAGGCGCAGGAAGGCATCGGGATCCAGTCCGGCCTCAAGTGCGGCGATCACCGTGCCATCGGCCAACCGGCCGTCGAACGGCCAGTTCTTGGGCTGCAGCTTGAAATCGAGGCCACGCTTCTCGCGCCAGCGCTGCAATTCCAGGAAACGATAACGCTGCCGCACCGGATGTCGCTTGCCGAGCGGCAGGCCGCCGGTTTCAGCAAACAGTTCGCCCAGGAACACCGGCTTATAATTGACCGTCAAACCGTGGCTTTTGACCACATTCATGAAGGGCTGATGGCCGATATAGGCCCATGGCGAGGGTAACGAGAAGTAGTAGTCGATCTGTTGCGACATAAAGGCTCCCGGCAGCGGTAGGGGTGGGCAGAGGCGCTGTTGCGCCGTGCCCACCGCGGTTTTCAGGGGTGGACACGCTTCGCTTGGCCCACCCTACAGAGCGGCCGAGCATGTGCAACCGACCGTAGACCGCACGAGCACAGCACGTGCGAGAGGATGGTCCGACACAGAGGCGTGGCATCACCTGCTAGATCATGTTGAAAGACGCGACCGCACTGCGTCACCGGCGCGCAGCGCAATTGATTTTTTCCAATAAAATCAAGCGAATCAAAGCACTAAACAGCGATCAGCGAATCTTGACTTGGCAGAACGCGCTAAGTATGGTCCGCGCGGCTTTAGAGGGCGACGGGGCGTTATTTTCCGGAAATTGCAGCGTTTTTCGGGTGTCGGAATATGAGTGACGGCACAGGAAAAGACAGCAGCGACCACGGAAGAGGCAGCTCACCCGATCCCGACGAGGCTGCGCTTTCCGCACGGCTCGGAAGCCTCAACGCGCGACTGTCCAAGTCCATGGGCGATCGCAAGTTGCAGGCTGATCAGTCCGATCATGAAAGCGGAAGCGCACAGTCCAGGGCTTCGGCCATGGCTGTGGGTCTCCGCCTCTCTTCGGAACTGGTTGCTGGTGTCGTCGTCGGGACGATCCTGGGCTGGGTCTTCGATCGTCTGCTGTCGACATCCCCCTGGGGGTTGATCGTGTTTATGCTGCTGGGCTTCACCGCCGGCGTGATGAACGTGATGCGGTCGGCTGGCGTCGGCAAGAAGGTCTAGGCTCAGGTCTGGGCTCAGGTCTGTGCTTCCTGCGTTTCGGCGCAGATACGTGTTTCGCGCGCGTCTTGCGCAAATTGATCGATTGCCGGAGTTCCCGGCGGGGAAACGCCGGATTGTCCGGCTGAGATGAAAGACCGAGCTGGATGGCCGATCCGATCCACCAATTTGAGATCCAGAAGATCTTCACCCTGGGCCACATCGGCAACCAGGAAATCGCCTTCACCAATTCCTCGGCCTATATGTTCGGCGCCGTCGCCGTCATTTCGATCTTCATGCTCGCCGGCAGCGCCGGTCGGCATCTGATCCCGAACCGCTTTCAGTCGATGGCGGAACTGTCCTACGAATTCGTCGCCAATACGCTGAAAAGCAGTATCGGCGAAGAGGGCATGCGCTTCTTCCCGCTCGTGTTCTCGCTGTTCATGTTCATCCTCACCGCGAACATGATCGGCATCATTCCCTACACCTTCACCACCACCAGCCACCTGATCGTCACGGTCGCGCTGGCGTTGCTGGTGTTCTTCACGGTCTTCATCTACGGCATCTACAAGAACGGCCTGAAGTTCTTCAAACTCTTCGTCCCGCACGGCATTCCCCTTTATATCCTGCCGCTGATCATGGTGATCGAAGTCATCTCGTTCCTGTCTCGTCCGGTGTCGCATTCGGTGCGTCTGTTCGCCAACATGCTGGCCGGCCATATTACCCTGAAGGTGTTCGCGGGCTTCGTGACCTCGCTCAGCGCGCTCGGTGCCGTCGGCGCCGCCGGCGCGTTGCTGCCGCTGGCCATGACCACGGCGCTGACCGGCCTCGAACTGCTCGTTGCCTTCCTGCAGGCCTACGTCTTCACGATCCTGACCTGCATTTATCTCAACGACGCCCTTCACCCCGGCCACTAAGGCCGGGCGCGAAATCCACCCTCAACCGACTTTCTCAAATCTACCTATCCAAGAAGGAGTTCTACCATGGATCCAGTTGCAGCTAAGTACATCGGCGCCGGTATCGCTTGCCTCGGCATGGGCGGCGCAGGCATCGGCGTCGGCATGATCTTCTCGCAGTTCCTGAATGGCGCGCTGCGCAATCCCTCGGCCTCCCAGGGCCAGTTCGCCAACCTGATCTTCGGCTTCGCCGTGACTGAAGCGCTCGGCATCTTCTCGCTGCTGATCGCCCTGCTGCTGCTGTTCGCCGTCTAAGCTGAAACTGATCAGACTGCGCGCTTCCGATCCCCGGAGGCGCGCATTCGATCGACAAGGAGACTGCTGTGGCTGAAGGTCAGAGCAAATCTGCCGCCCACACCACGGCTGATGGTGGGCACAAGGCAGCCTTTCCCCCGTTCGAGAGCAGCACTTTCGCTTCACAGCTGGTGTCGCTCGCGATCGCATTCGGCTTGCTCTATCTGATCGTCTCGCGTTTGGCCCTGCCGCGCGTCGGTGGCATTCTTGCTGCCCGCAAGCAGGTTCTCGACAACGACCTGGCTGAAGCTGCCAAGCTGAAGGCCGATTCCGACGCCGCCTTGAAGGCTTACGAAACCGAACTCGCCAATGCCCGCGCCAAGGCGCAGACGATGGCCAGCGAAGTCCGTGAGAAGCTCAATGCGGATCAGGAAGCGGCCAAGGCCAAGCTCGAAGAGAACCTCAATGCCAAGCTGGCATCGGCAGAACAGACCATCGCCTCGACCCGCTCGGCGGCGATGAGCAATGTCCGCGGCATCGCTTCGGATACGGCATCTGCAATCGTCGAACGTCTCACCGGCATTACGCCGGATGCGGCCGCCGTCAACGCCGCGCTCGACGCGTCGCTGAAAGGATAAACGATGTTCGGTTTGCAAGCTGAATTCTGGGTTGCCGTCGCATTCTTCCTCCTGCTCGGCATCTTCGGATATATGGGCGTTCACCGCACCATCCTGAAGGCGCTCGATCATCGCCGCGACCGCATCAAGCAGGACCTCGACGATGCTCGTCGCCTGCGCGATGAGGCGGCTGCGCTCCTCGCGGACTACAAGAAGCGTCATGCTTCTGCAGAACGCGAAGCGCAGGACATCATCACCTCCGCCAAGGAAGATGCCGAGCGCATCGCGGCCGAAGCCAAGGTGAAGATGGAAGATTTTGTCGCCCGCCGCACCAAGGCAGCGGAAAGCAAGATCGCGCTGGCGGAAGCGCAAGCTGTCGCCGACGTCCGCGCCGCCGCTGCCGAAGCTGCCGTCACCGCCGCAACGCAGGTGCTGTCGCAGTCGGTCAAGGGCTCGGTGGCCGATGGGCTGATCGAAAAAGGCATCGGCGAAGTTCGCGCAAAGCTGAACTGAGCGACAACCTATTCAAAGCAAAAGCCGGCGCGAGATCATCGCGCCGGCTTTTTTTTGTCTCATGCTCTCTACGGTCGTCGCCCGGCTTGATAGGGCGACCCAACAAACGACGTCACCTTCGCTTGCGCGCAGCCGGCTGCGGCTTCAGCGCCTGCGGATCGAAGCCGATATAGAACACGTAGGAATCATTGGCTGCCGCCGACGGCGCGGGATAGCTCAGTTCCTCGCCGACCAGGCTGTATTCGACATTCATCTGGCCACCCATGGACACCGCGGTGGTGAACACCTTGGTGGCGATCGGCTTCGGATTGACGCCCTCCTGCACCACCGCCACGCGCAGCGGCACCTGCACCGTGTCCGGCGCGCCGGCCGGCCCGACGATAACGCGGCCCTGGATGCCGATCTTTACCGACACCTGGCCATTGGAGAGATCGCACGAACGTGCGGTGCGGGTGATGGTCGCCTGATATGCGAGATCGTTGCCCGCCGCCGGTTTGCCCTGCGCCCCGACCGCATAGGTCGCGGCGCCCGGACGGATGCTGATCATCGGGCAGGTCAGATCGCTGTCCGCCCCGCCGGACGTGGTCGCCTGGGCCGACTGCGTGCCACCGACTTCGGTCGACTTGCCGCCAAACAACTGACTGAAGCGGTCTCCCAGGGAAGGGCTGCTGCTGGCCCCGGTCGAGCCACCGCCGAACATTGCGCCACCGCCGCATCCGGCGAGCAAGGCGCTTGAAACGGTGACAAGAAGCACGGTTCTCAGCGCGCGAAACTCACGCGCGGGGTTGCGACCGAATTGTAGCATGATGAGAATATCCCCGGATCGTCAGGTAGTTAGCGCGGCCTCGCCCCCAAGGCCGCGCGAGTGCCTTATAGCAGGCGAGTTGCGGCAATCCAAAGGCCGTTGAGGTCGCACAGCGACAGACTTGCGCGATTGTTGCGAAAATTAGCCGCGTAGGTCCTCGTGCAGCATTCCAAACAGCAGGTGGTCCTGCCAGACCCCATTGATGCACAGATAGCGACGCGCCATGCCTTCGCGGGTGAAACCGCTTTTTTCGAGCACGCGCACGGACGGCAAATTGGTCGGAATGCAAGCCGCTTCAATGCGATGCAGGCCGAGTTCGCCGAACAAGGTCGGCAGCAGCACACGCAATGCCGTCGTCATGATGCCCTGCCCGGTGAATTGCTGGCCGACCCAATAGCCGATGGTGCCCGCCTGCACGATGCCGCGTCGAACATTGGCCAGCGTGATGCCGCCAACGAGCGCATTGTCCGACTCGCGAAACACCAGGAACGGATAGGCGCGATCCGCGGAGACATCTTCCGCATAGCGCCGCAACCGGCGACGAAAGCCCGACCGCGTGAGATCGTCGGACGGCCAGATCGGCTCCCACGGCGTCAGATAGGTACGGCTGCGTTCGCGCAGATCGGCCCATTGCTGAAAGTCGCTCATGACAGGCGCCCGCAACGCCAGCCCGTAGCCGCGCGGCGCCAGCGTCGCCGGCGCACTCAGGGGAAGCCGAAACAGAGCCATCAGGTCACTCTCCGACGTCGCGCGGCGGGACAGGATCCGTGCCGCAGCGTTAATGCAACAGGGTCTTGTCCGGCACGCCGGTCAATCCTTCCGCAAAAGCCACCGCCGTGTCCAGCCCCCGGCCACCGCCGAGTGCTGCCACCGCAGGACGGCTCCGATTCAGCAGGCTGCGCGCCGCATCGCGCGCGGATTCCACGCTCACCGCATCAATACGCTTGATCAGTTCGTCCGCGGTGAGCGGGCGGCCATAAGCGAGCATGTGCCGCGCCAGCTGCTCGGCACGCGAGCTGCAGCTTTCCAGCGCCATCAACAGTCCCGCCTTCATCTGCGCCTTGGCGCGGGCAATCTCGGCTTCGGTAAGCGTTTCCACGGATTCGCGGATCACATCGACGATGACTTCCATCATCTCCGATGCGTCATTGGGGTCGGTGCCCGTATAGAGGCCGAAGAAACCCGTGTCGCTGTAGGGCGCGTGGAAGGAATAGATGGAATAGCAGAGGCCGCGCTGTTCGCGCACTTCCTGGAACAGCCGCGACGACATTCCGCCGCCGAGCACATTGGTGAACACCTGCAGGCTGAACAGTTCCGGATGCGTCTGCGGCAGGCCTTCCAGCGCCAGCGTCAGATGCGCCTGTTCGAGATCGCGGTGGATCACCTTCGAGCCGCCCTTGCCGAACGACGCTTTGTCCGGCTTCGGCGCGGCCGGGCCGACGAAGCTGGCAAAACGATTGCTCACCTCGTGCACGACCTGGCGATGATTCACGGCACCGGTCGCCGCCACCACCATGTCCGGCCCGCGATAATGCGTGCTCAGGTAGTTCTGCAGCATGTCGCGATCGAAGCCCTGCAGCGTCTTCGCGGTCCCTAGCAGAGAGCGGCCCATCGGCTGGTCGGGATAGCAGAGCTCGTTGAGATGTTCGAACACGACATCGTCCGGCGTGTCCTGCGCCGCGCCGATCTCCTGCACGATGACGCTCTTTTCGCGCTCCAGCTCTTCCGGCTCGAAGGTCGGATTGGCGAGAATATCGCTGAGCACTTCGAGGCCAAGCGGGACATCGGCCTTCAGCACGCGCGCATAGAATGCCGTAGTTTCGGTGGACGTCGCTGCGTTAAGATCGCCGCCGACGGCTTCGATCTCCTCGACGATCTGGCGGGACGACCGCGTTTTGGTGCCTTTGAACGCCATGTGCTCGAGCAGATGCGAGATGCCGTGCTCGTTCGGCTTCTCGTCGCGTCCGCCGACACCGGCCCAGACGCCGAGCGCCGCGGTTTCAAGATGCGGCATGCTGTCGGTGACGACGGTGAGGCCCGACGGCAATTTGGTGACTTCGACGGCCATCAGGCGGCTCCCTGCTTTGCAGCGCGACTGACCGACAGAATGAACTGCTCGATCTCACTCTGGTCGTTCTTCATGACTTTGATCTGCTCAGGCCTGGTCATCAGGTCGCCGAGATAGACCGGCAAATCCGGCCGCTTGCCGCAGGCAGCTTCCACCGCATCGGGGAATTTCGCCGCATGCGCGGTGGCGAGCACGATGTTCGGCACATGCAATTCGGTGGTGTCGCGATCGGCCACGGCGAGTGCCACGGCGGTGTGCGGATCGATCAGATCACCGCTTTCGCGCCAGGCGGTGCGGATGGTCGCGGCGGTTTCGGTTTCGTCGGCACGGCCGGATTCGAAATCTGCGCGGATCACGGTGAGCAGCGTCTCGGGCAAGACGAAACGGCCGGACTGCTTGAGCGAGTCCATCAAGCCGCGCACCAGCGCCGTATCGCGGCCTGAAGCCTCGAACAGCAGGCGCTCGAAATTCGACGACACCTGAATGTCCATCGACGGCGACGACGACGCGTGGACCTCGCGCACCTCGTAAATCCCGGTCTTCAGCGTGCGATCGAGGATGTCGTTGATATTGGCAGCGATGTGCAGCTTGCGCACCGGCAAGCCCATGCGCTTGGCCACATAGCCCGCGAAAATATCGCCGAAATTGCCGGTCGGCACCGTGAAATCCACGGCGCGGCCGGGCGCGCCGACAGCGACTGCCGAAGTGAAGTAATACACCACCTGGGCGACGATGCGCGCCCAGTTGATCGAGTTCACGCCAGACAGCGAAACCGCGTCGCGGAAGCTATGGTGATTGAACAGACCCTTCACCAGCGCCTGGCAGTCGTCGAAGTGCCCTTCGACGGCGAGCGCATGGATATTCGATGCGCCGGATGTCGTCATCATGCGGCGCTGCACGTCGGAGATCCGGCCATTCGGGAACAGCGCGATGAGATCGACATTGTCGCGCCCTGCAAACGCATCGACCGCAGCGCCGCCGGTGTCACCGGACGTGGCCACGACGATGGTGGTGCGCTGATTGCGTTTGGCCAGCACGTGATCCATCAGCCGCGCGATGAGCTGCATCGCGACGTCCTTGAAGGCGAGCGTCGGGCCATGGAAGAGTTCGAGAACGAACTGGTTCGGCGCGGTCTGATCGAGCGGCACCACTGCGGGATGGCGGAAGGTGGCATAGGCCTCATTGGCCATGCGGCCGAGGTCCTCGTCAGAAATCTCGCCGGCGACGAAGGGGCGGATCACCTCGACGGCGACTTCCCAGTAGGGACGGCCAAACAGCGACGCGATGGTGTCCGATGAGAATTGCGGCCAGACTTCGGGAACATAGAGTCCGCCGTCGCGGGCAAGCCCAGTCAGCATGACGTCGCAGAAGCCGAGTTTCGGGGCCTCACCCCGCGTCGAGATATAGGTCGTCAAGGCGTCCTCCAAAGGCGCGGTCTACCCGCCAAGCCTTTGATCTGAAAGAAGTTAACACTTAGGTCGGATGGAAACTGAGGCGCACCTTAAGCTTTTTGCGCGGATGGGGAAACCGCGATTCTGAGGCCGTTTAGTCTGGTTTCTGCCCGCGGACCCAAACCCCGAATGCAATCACCACCGCGAACGCCAGGCTGAACCAGGTGATGGCGTATTGCATGTGGTCATCTTTGAGGCGGACGACCAGGGGGCCCGGCTTCGGAATGCCGTTGGCGGGCACGGGGCTTTCGAGATCGACGTAGAATGGCGCGACGTCGCCCCAGCCGAGCGCGGACGCCATGGCGCGCTGGTCGCGGTTGAACCACAGCCGCTTATTGACGTCATCATGCGGGGTCAGCGTGCCGGCCGTCTCCGGGTAGCGGAGATAGCCGGTCAGCGTCACCGGCGCGCCGGTCGGCAGGCTCTTCACCGCGCGGTCCTGCTGGGCGCGGTCCTGCATCGTATTCTGTACGAAGCCGGTATTGATCACGATTGTCGCGCCATTCGGAAGCGCTGCGGGCATGAAGGCCCAGGTCACCGCGCCCGGGACGTCCGGGCGCACGCCGGAGCCGGAGCTATAGACCATGGCATCCGGCAGCGACTTGTAGGTGGCCGTGAAGGTGACACGGCGGAACTCGTCGGCGGCGGCACTCATCGCGGGCCAGCGATCGGACGGCGGCAGCGCCACCGGCGCCTCCGCAATCCGCGCATCAAGGGCGGCGATCAGCGCATGCTTTTCGCTGCGGCGCTGTAACTGCCAGAAGCCGAGGCTGAGCAGCGTAGCGACGATGATCAGCGTGGCGATGCCGAAACCGGTGATGCTGCGCCGGCGCGCGGTGACGTCATTCATTCGGCTTGCGTGCAATCAACTGGCCTTCAGAGGCCTTATGGTGGAACTGCAGGGCGATCAGCAGAGACTTCATCGAACGCAGCGGTAGCAGCGTCGTTGCGAGAATCAATGGCAGCCACAGCGCGGCATGAACCCAGAACGACGGCTGGTACTTCACTTCGACGATCAGCGCCGCGCCGACGACGATGGCGCCGGCGATCATGATGATAAAGATCGCCGGACCATCACCGGTGTCGATGAAGGCATAGTCGA
>SDZE01000394.1 GCA_004173095.1 Bradyrhizobiaceae bacterium | reverse complement strand
ATCATTTCAGAAAACACCTTTCTCGATGACGAAGGCACGAGCTTCGGTTCCGAGCAGGATGCGATGAAGCACGCGCGCGAGCTCGCGGCCGAACTGGTGCGAACCACCGGCGTCGTGCGCGGGGCGATCATGGTGGAGAATGACGATGCCGGCCACATGTTCGAAGTGCCGCTGTCGTCGTGGGAGAATTAGCTAACTCGCTCGCGAGCTTGTCAGCGCACGGCTTCACGATAGGCCGATTGACGCAGTCGTGGCGCCCGTATCAGTGGGTAGCGCTGCCGGTCTTGGTGCGAGGCTGCTTGGCCGGAGCCGCAGCTTTCGGAGCGTCGCTGCGCACATTGCCCCACGGATCGAGATTGGCCTTGTTGTCCGGAATCTGACGCAGGGAATCGCGATAGGCCTTCTGCCGCAGCGCATCCTGCTCCTTCTCTTCCGGCGTCATGGTCTTCACCTCGGGCATCAGATTCATCATCTGTGCCGAAGCGGGTGCGGCCATTAACGCGAGCAACGCGACGATGCTGAGCAGTCTCATGATGGGGCTCCGTGCAGAACGTAGCCTCTATACCACCGGTCTCTGCCATGCGCCAACCGCGCAGATGATTCCGCGTCGAAACCCGGCCGCAGACACGGTTGCGGGAGCATGGAACAGCGGCGCAGATCCGCGTCGCGTTGCCTCAGTAGCGGCGATTGGTGCCGCCACCGTAACCACCGCCACCACCGCGGCTGTAACCGCCGCCGCCATAGCCGCCATAGCCTCCATAGCCGCCACGCGGCATCGCGTCGTAAACGACGGGCGGACGGCGCACCACGATCTCTTCGTCGATGATCTCGCGGCGCGGCGGCGCGCGGTCGCTCTGCCGCCTGGGCGGTTCGGCCTTGGCGCGTTTCTCGGTCTTCTTCGACGCCGGCGCGGCTGGCGCGTTGCACGGGCATGTCGGCGCCGCGGGCGTCAGAGCGGCGACACTGGTCGGCGCGATCGCCGCCGCGGTGACAACCGGCTTGTTGCGCACGCGTTCGATCATGCTGCGTGCCGTGACCGCCTGCTCGCTATCGGGGAACTTGGTCAGGAAGATTTCATAGGAGGCGACCGTGTTGGTGATCACGGCGATGTTCCATGCGACCATCCGATAGTGCCGGTCGAGCCAGTCCCTGGCTTCGGGACCGAAGGGCTGAGCGGCGTAGAGGCTGACAAAGGCCTCATAGGCTTCCACCGAGCCGTCATAGACGATGGCGTCATGGGCCTCCTGGATCGCCTTGCCCTTGAGCTCCTTCTTCCAGTCATCGGCGGAGCGTTTGGCGACAGGCTGTCCCGGCTTGTCGGCGCGGGCATCGCCACGCGCAGCGCCTTCGACACCTGATCGCGATTCAACGGATGCGAGCGCGATCGCTTTCGCCTGGCTGTCCTGAACCTGGGTTGCGACCTCGCCTGCCGACGCTTTGTTGTCCGGAGCGGTGCCAAAAAAGCGGAAATCGCTCACCAGCGACGAGCTTTCCCACGGCGTCTGCCTTCCCTGGGTCGCCAGATTCACCGCGAGCCGCACGCGCTTGAAGGCTTCCTCGATGGGAATGCCCGGCTCCCGGCCCGCCTTCAACAAAGCGGTCGTATAGGGGCTGTTGGCACCGCTGCCGTCTTCCGCTTCGGCGCCGGGCGCGGTGGAGAAAGACAACAGCGTGCCGGGCGCACCGAATTTCACATCCACATGGGCAAGACCGCGCGGCGCCTTGCTGATGGCGGGGAACGGATTGTTGCGGCACGCATCGAGCAGGATGATGCGGCTCCGGCCGGGCAGAGCATTCAGCGTATTGAGGACGTCATTGAGGCGCACCGCCTGCAGCGTGACGTCGATCTCGCGCTTGGGATCGATATCCACCGGCATCAGATAGTTCTCGCCATCGACCTGGACGCCGTGGCCGGCATAGAACACCAGCGAGGTGGTGTCGCTCCCCTTGGCCGCGACCGTCTCGACGAATGCGCTGAGCTTGGCGCGCAATTCGGTCTGCGACAGGTCCGAGGCCGAATGCACTTCGAAGCCCGCTTCGGTGAGCATCGCCGCCATCGCCTTGGCGTCATTGGCCGGGTTCGGCAACGGCGTCACCGCCTTGTAAGCGGATTGCCCGATCACCAGCGCCACGCGGCTGTCGGCGAAAGCAGCCGTGCTAGCGTACAGCACGCTGGCTGCGACGACTGCGCCGCGAACCACAGCACCCATCATCAAACGACTCTCCTCTCGACCGCCATGCGCAACGGAGCCATTCCGTCCGGCAGCAAGTCAAGTCGCCGCCCATCCGCAACGATGCGACATGATGCAGCGACTCACATTGGGTCGCGTGGGAAAGCCGCGCGGTTCATCGCGAACGACACCGCCCGCGAGGCCGGCTACTTTTTCTTGGCGGGGGCCGCGGGCGCTGCCGTCTGGGCCGGCGCGACGCCGCCCCACGGGTCGTATTTCTGCTTGGGGTCGGGAATGCGCTCGAGCGCGGCCTTGTAGGCCTTTTCGTCCGGCTTCGGCTTTTCGGCGGGGTTGGCGTGCGGGCCCTTTTCTTCGCCACCGCCGCGTCGCTGTGCCGATGCCGGCGTCGCGGCGGATGCCAGAACCAGGGCCACAGCCGTGGCTGCCAAAATGACTGCTTTCATCAGAGATCCTCCGCCGCCTCAATAGCGCGGCGTTCGCATTCGTTTCTAGCCCCCAATGGCATGGCGCGTCGGATTTCGCGTACGCCTCTCAGTCATGAACATTGAAATCGCGGCATTTTCCGGGACGGTCTGGTAAAGGCCGGCTTTACGGCACGGCGCGCATTGCGCATGAACGCACACCAGAAATTGGCAAGTTTGCGCTAGCATCGGGGCCTTGCGGGGAATGGGACGTGGTCGGTTTCACCAATCCAGGGGCCATCGACAATGGCCAAGAGGATAACGCGCGGCAGCAGGCCTCTGCGCTGCCGGTGAATCCCTTTGTCCCGCTCGCGGATATTCCGGCCGACGCCTGGCGCGCGCTGGAAGCCCGGGCCATCGAGCCCAATGGCTATTACCTCGCCGACTGGGAACTGGCGGTCAATCGTCTGGCGCCCGGCCTCACCGATGTCTCGGCGCTCGCGGCCTGGACGGATGGCCGTCTGATCGGCCTGCTGCCCGTCATCCCGCTGCGCCGCGCCCACCGCCTGCCACTACCCGTCCTGGTCAATGCGGATGCCTATGGCACGCTGTCGACGCCCCTGCTCGACCGCGATGATGCACGCGTAGCTGCTGCCGCCTTGTTCGCGCAGGCGCGCCAGGCGGGCGCACGCGCCCTCGTCTTGCACAATGTCTCCCTGACGGGCCCGGCGATGACGGCGATGCACGACGTGCTGGCCGAGCAAGTCATCGCGGTGCGTGTCATCACCGCGCATGTCCGCGCCAGCCTCGATGCCACCCGCCCTGCCGAGGACGTGCTTCGCGATGGGCTGGGCGCCAAAAAACTGAAAGACCTGCGCCGCCTGCGCAATCGCCTCGCCGAACACGGCGACGTCTCGTTTCACGTCGCCCGGACGCCGACCGACGTTGCGTCCGCACTCGACACCTTCCTGGAGCTGGAAGCCAGCGGCTGGAAAGGCAAGCGCGGCACCGCCCTGCAGCAGCGCCCCGG